>NZ_JAVRBQ020000044.1:0-213542 GCF_034531215.2 Nostoc sp. ChiSLP03a | reverse complement strand
TGAAGACACTGTTTGTAGGCGTTTTTTCAGTTCCTCTTCGCTCTCGGCGATCGCAATTTTAAATGGGCGGCTCATGGTTCTGTTAACTTACCTAGTTTGCTTCTCCCCATTATATGCAGATTCATTTTTAATTGGTATGAGATAATCAACGAATGACTTGGGTATCTGGACAAAAGTTACACCGCGATCGGTATGAAATTAAGCAACAATTAGGACAGGGGAACTTCGCTATTACTTATCTTGCTGAGGATCGGGATGCCAAGAATGTTGTGATTAAAACATTGGATTCCAATTTGCTGAATCAATTAAGTAACGAAGACCGCGATCGCTTAAAATCAGGTTTTGCAGATGAATCCCGTAAACTAGCAATATGCAAACATCCGAATATTGTCCAAGTCATTGATACCTTCGAGGAAGGTGATTTAAAATGCATGGTCATGGAGTATATTCCAGGAGATAATTTAGCCAAAATTGTCCAACCGCGAGGATTTCTACCAGCGACAGAGGCTTTAGATTACATCCAACAAATTGGAAAAGCACTCACAGTAGTGCATGAACAAGGATTTTTGCATCGAGATGTGAAACCAGAAAATATCATTTTGCGGGCAGGTACGCATCAGGTTGTTTTGATAAACTTCGACTTAGCACGAAGATTTGTTGATAACCCAGTGTCAAGTCGCGGTAACTTGGTTGACAAATTTACACCAATTGAATTGTATTCCAACTCTCCTAGACAACAGGCGCGGCGTAAACCTTGGACTGATATTTATTCTCTGGCGGCAACTTTATATTTTTTATTAACAGGAAAACTGCCAGAAAGTGCTATCGAGCGCCAAGATAACAATAAGCGTTTAATTCCACCTAAAGAATTGAATGATAAGATTAGCGATCGCGTCAATCAAGCGATTCTCCACGCAATGGAACTACAACCCGACAACCGTCCCGAAACAGTAGAAGACTGGTTAAAGGAATTGGGTTTAAACACAGCAAGTTTTTCTCTTCCCAAACTTCTTTGGAAACAACCTTTGTGGGCACGGATATTAGAACTTATGAGTGTATTAGCATTATTTGCAGCCTTGATATCAGGAATCAAAGATGGCACAGACTTATTCAAAGATTGGTTTCCAGGCAAACCAGCACCCCCGACACAACAAACCCCATCGTCTTCCACTCAACCACAAAATAGGTAGTAGCCCACGTCTACGCAATAGTTAGTTTTAAAGTCGCATTTGTTGCTTTTGCGACTCCAATAGTTAGTTTTGAAGTCATATTTGTTGCTTTTGCGACTCCAATAGTTAGTTTTGAAGTCATATTTGTTGCTTTTGTGACTCCAAAAGTTAGTTTTAAAGTCACATTTGTTGCTTTTGCGGCTGCAATAGTTATTTTAGCAATAGCCAGAAAACCTCAATCTTCGTCTCTGCGCCTCTGCGTGAGCTATCCTTCTAATTCACCAACGTCAACTACCATAACTCACAAAAAGCGTGTCAGAATCAACATTAGCCATCAATAAATGTGGGTATATGTTCTGGCAAAACGGACAGCTAATACATAACGGCAAATACAAAATAGAAAAACAGTTGGGTGGTGGCGGTTTTGCAGTTACCTACCAAGCAATGCATACTAAGCTAAACCGTCGAGTCGTCATCAAAACCCCCAACATCAGCATCCAACGAGATCCAGATTATCCCAAATATGTTGAACGCTTCAAAAAAGAAGCACAGATGCTAGCAATGTGTTGTACAGACTCACATCCCCATATTGTGCAAGTATTCGACTTTTTTGTTGAAGAAGATGGTCGCTACTGCTTAGAGATGCAATATATAGCAGGCGAGAGTTTATGGGAATACGTGCAACGCCAAGGGAAATTACCCGAAACTGAAGCTGTAAGATACATCCGCCAAATAGGTTTAGCTTTGGTAGAGGTACATAAAAAAGGAGTCTTTCATCTCGATGTCACTCCCCCCAATATTATGCTCAACTTTAATTCAGAGATTCCTAACTCAGGCAAAGCAGTATTAATTGACTTTGGTATTGCCAGCGATATGTCCCCACCGAGTACATTGTCTAGGTCTTTTGGTAACAGGGTATTTGCGCCCTATGAGTTAACACGCAAAGGGATTCGTAACTCCACAGTTGATATCTACTGCTTGGCTGGATCATTGTACTATGCCATCACTGGACAACGCCCCACCAATTCCTTTGACCGCAAGTATGAGCAAGAGGAATTAGTATCACCAAAGCAACTTGTCCCCAGTCTTAATGATGCTGTAAATGAAGCGATTCTGCAAGGCATGGCATTAGAGGCAAAAGATCGACCTCAGACAATGGAAGAGTGGTTGAATTTTCTCTCCTCCTCGCAAGCAGGGAGCTATTTTGTAGAAATTGAGAGTATAAAAGTATTGATATTAGCTTCAGATGTGAGGGTAGACTACCACACGCTACAAGAATTACTCAAAGCGGGCAAATGGAAAGCCGCACATGAGGAAACCACCAAAGTCATGCTGAAAGTAGTCAAAAGAGAACAGCAAGGCTTGCTTAATTATGAAGACATACTAAACTTTCCCTACACCGACTTACGCACTATTGACCAATTGTGGGTAAAATACAGCAATGGTCATTTTGGCTTTAGTGTACAAAAACGTATTTGGCTAGAGTGTGGCGGCAAAGTAGATTATGAAACGGAGAGAATGTTGGGCGATCGCGTAGGCTGGTACAAAGAAGGAACTTGGCTGTCCTATAATCAGTACAACTTTTCTCTAAATGCCCCTGTTGGGCATCTGCCAAAGGTCTTTTACACATGGTCGGGGTTCAAGGGGGAAAATCTCTTCTCTCGTTTCCAGACTTGTAAATTGTAATCTATAAAGGTTTTAGAGATTTGGAAAACTTTGTGAACAAGATATATTCCACGAAGTCTTGCAGGTTCTAGCTTTTCGTTACCTGGCACTGGTTAAATAAGCGACCCACTAAGGCACACGCTTGGCAAATACAAAAAGCCACAATCAATATTAGATTAGGATATAAATTCAATCCCCAGTTAATCAACCATGTAAATACAGGGGTAATAATGACTATTAAAGAACAAATTAACCAAGAACTAGAAAAATTACCTGAACCCTTATTGCAGGAAATTTTAGACTTTGTACAATTTTTGCAAGTCAAACATGAAAAAAATAGTATATCTTCAGATACCCAACCCGATCAAATGCTTATAACAGAGCATACTTTAACAGGTTCTACTGCTGAAGATTTATTAGAATTTATCGGCATTTGGGAAGGTTCAGATATTAAAGAATGCCTGCAACTAGTTCATGACAGTCGCATACCTCTAGAATTGTAATTATGTATCTATTGGATACTAATCACTGTTCCTTTTTGATGGAAGGGATGCCTAGTGTTGTGAATCACTTGCGATCGCTTGGTCAGGTACAATTAGCAACTAGCGACTTTTGCAAGAAGTCTATTCCCTATCCCCTATCCCCTCTATGGGAACCACCAACTTCCTCTATTGCTGTAAAACTGAAACCGTCCAAAGCCAAGAAATTGACCGTGAGATTTTTCACCCACAGGGAATGCAGTAACACCCAATAAGTAAACACCAGAAAAGGTGGGATTACTTATAGGGCGGAGGGCGATAGTAATTGTCTGTCCTGGAGTTACAGGTGGATCAAAGATTACAGAAACCGTGCGTGTCTTGCGCTCGTTTATGACTGAAGCTAATTGCAGTTGCGTTTCTTTGCGATCGCGTGTGCCGACAAATGCACGGGTATCATCAAGATTGTAGCGGATGTATTCCGATCCTTCTTTTTGGGCGATCGTTACCTTTTGGAGAGCTTCTCCAGCATTTTCTGGCACATTGATAGTGAAGTAGTAAGTTGCGCCCCAAACGTTCGCCTCTTTGTAAGTAGTTGTCGCGTTAACAAGTGTTGGCGGTTGGACGAAATAGACTAAGCCATCTCTAAGCTGCACAGCTTGAGCCACCGGCAGCGTAACTTCTCCAATGCCTATTGCTAAAGAGAGTGTTATTCCAAACAAAGTTGTAAGGCGCATGATTCAAATATTAAGAAACGCACTTATTCTCATTCTAGTTCCTTGGGAATCAATGACTTAGGAACGATCGAAGCTTGTTTTTCCTCAAACGAAGGTTTTGTGTACCACCAAGCCCAAGCAATTAAAACAGCTTGCAAGGGAAGTCTAACTACGTGTACCCAAGGGGAGTTTGGTATATGTTCAATCTTAATCAGATTAGCCGCCATGTAAATATTCGCTGGGTAAACAGCAATGAAAAGAGCAATAAGTCCCCAAGCAGCAGCTTGACTTACAGGCGGAACTAATAACCCGATACCACCCAAAATTTCATAAAAGCCACTGAGATAAACTAATCCTAAAGGGTAAGGTAGTTGTGGCGGCACAATTTTGACATATTCTTGTGGAACAAGAAAGTGTGTTACTCCAACCACAATGATGGATATAGCAAGGATGACACGTAATGTTTCCTTGTGCTTATTCATGGTTTTTGCCTCTTTATATACTTGCCCTATTACTTCAGTTTGACTGATGGATGTTAATCTGCATTGAGTCAATAGGAGTAAAAATCAACAAAATTTTCCCAAGTACTTACCAAAACGGCATTGCTGAGTAAAAAAGCAATAATTGCACTCAGCACGGGCTAAACCTTAGCTATCCGCTAAACACTCCTGAAGCTAAATCTAATTTTTCTCGAACTATTTCCTCATCTCTAAAGCCAACCAGCACAGCTGTTCCATCTTTGATGAAAAGTGGACGTTTGAGCAGCATCGCGTCGTGAGTGAATGCATCAACCCACTGTTCATCAGTCCAAGTCTTCTTTTCATCTCCTAAAGCGCGGTAGGATTGACCAGAGGTGTTTCGCATGGGAGCAAAACCCAAAGAGTTTACCCAGTTTTGAATCATCTCACGAGTCGGCGGAGTATCTTTGGTGTTGATAAATTCATGGTCAATGTTGTTGTGTTGGAGCCACGTCAAAGCTTTTTTGCAAGTGCTGCAATTGGGAATTCCGTAGACTTGAATAGACATAAAATAATTAAGCAACAATCTTCATATATGACATAGTAGGTGGAACTTCTGCTATCAATGCTCTTGTCGTTAAATCTCTACAACAGAAATTTAAGAGTAGCGATCGCTTTTAGCAATCGGTAATTCCAAGCATGGAACTGGTTGAGCCATGATTCGAGGGTTCTGAAATACCAAGGAGTAGTTTTACTAACACTTTTATCCATAAAAAATATGAGCGATGCCTTTAATCGACTTGCACCCTTCATTCAAGAATATATTTATCATCACCAGTGGACTGAATTACGACCAGTTCAAATTGCCGCTTGTCAAGTTATATTTGACACTGATGCTCACTTGCTAGTTACTGCTGCAACTGCTGCTGGGAAAACAGAAGCAGCTTTTCTGCCAGTTTTAACTCTATTACATACCAACCCTGTTGCTACAATTGGCGCATTATATATTAGTCCAATTAAAGCTTTAATCAACGACCAATTTGAGCGTCTTAATGATTTACTAAAAGAAGCAGATATTCCAGTTTGGCACTGGCATGGCGATGTTTCCCAAACTAGAAAAAACAAGCTTTTAAAGAATCCTCAAGGTATTCTGCAAATTACTCCAGAATCTCTGGAAAGTTTGCTAATTAATAAAAATAACGACTTACTTCGCTTATTTGGTGATTTAAGGTTTGTGATAATTGATGAAATTCACGCTTTTATGGGTTCAGAACGAGGTTGTCAAATTATTTGCCAATTACAACGTTTAGCAACCTTGACGCAAAAACAACCGCGTCGTATTGGTTTATCGGCAACTCTTGGGGATTACTCAATAGCGGAAAATTGGCTGCGATCGGGAACAGATAAGCCAGTAATTACACCAAAAATTGATGGTATAAAACGCCAGATAAAACTAGCTGTAGAACATTTTTATATTTCTGATGAAGTAGATGAATCAGAAGCGACAGCAGATGAACAATATATTTTCAACCTCAGCAAGTCTCGCAAATGCCTAATATTTGCTAATAATCGCACACGCACCGAATCTGTAATTGCATCTTTGCGACAAATTGCCACAGAACAAGGACTACCAGATATATATCATGTGCATCATGGGAGTATATCTGCTAGCTTACGGCAAGCTGCTGAAAATGCGATGCGTGAACCCAACAATCCAGCCGTTACTGCCGCTACTCTAACTCTAGAATTAGGCATAGATATCGGTCATTTAGAGCGAGTGATTCAGTTAGAATCACCCTTGTCTGTAGCTAGCTTTTTACAGCGCTTGGGACGAAGTGGTAGAAGAGGAGAAGCTGCTGATATGCGTTTTGTTTGCGCTGAAGATAAGCCATTCGCAGAAGCTTCTCTACCAGAACAAATCCCCTGGCAACTTTTGCAATGTATTGCGATAATTCAACTTTATTTAGAGGAACAATGGATTGAACCAATTAGACCAATTAAATATCCTTTGAGTTTGCTTTATCACCAAACCATGAGTATTTTAACAGCAGCAGGGGAAATTTCAGCTAATGCCTTAGCTAAACAAATTTTTAATCTGTCGCCCTTTACTGCTCTTTTAAAAGAAGATTTTCAACTATTACTACGCTATTTAATTGATATTGGTCATATTCAGCAGACTGAACAAGGTAAATTAATCCTGGATTTGGCAGGAGAAAAGGTGGTGAGAAAATTTCAGTTTTATGCCGTCTTTGCTGAACAGCAAGAATATATTGTTAAGCAAGGTACAACAGAAATTGGCAGTATTGTCACACCGCTTCCTGTTGGTAATCAATTTGCTTTAGCTGGCAGAAGTTGGGAAGTTATAGAAGTTGACTTTAAAAAAAAGGCTATTTTTGTTAAACAAGCTGAGGGTAAATCTAGTATTTATTGGCGTGGTGGTGGTGGGACTATTCATACCAAAGTTTTGCAACGAATGCAGCAAGTATTATTTGAGAAGATTGAGTATAGTTACTTACAAAAAAATGCTTTGCAACGGTTAGGTCAAGTTCGCCAAATGGCGCAGCAAGTTGGATTAGATAAGCAGAATATTTTGCAATTAGAAAAAGGTAAATGCTGTATTTTTCCTTGGATGGGTACGGTTGCTTATCGCACATTAGAAAGATTACTCAACTCATACTGTCGGGAATCGTTGGAAATTACAAGTATTGGCGGAATAAATCCTTATTATTTGACAATTAAATTAGGCAAGAATGAATTTAAATATCTTTATCGTGAAATTGCTTCATTATGCGAACAAAGAATTACTTCAGAAGATTTAGTCAGTAGCTCAGAAGCACCGGAAATTCAAAAATATGATGGTTTTATTCCTCATTTACTTTTACGAAAAGCTTTTGCTACTGATTATTTGGATATGAATGAACTCAAAAAACAAGTGAAATTGTGGAGAGAATAAAAAGCTAATTCGGAATTATTTAAAATTAGCTATTTTTTAATTAACTTTTGGAGCGATCGCAAATCATAATTTAAGATTTTTCCAGTCTTCAAAAGTTTTAAATGGGAATTTGAATCCAGAACTCTGTGCCTTTTCCTGGTTCTGAGAGACAATTCAAAATTCCACCATGTTTTTCCACTATAATTTGGTAGCTAATTGACAATCCTATACCTGTTCCCTTACCTACCTGTTTTGTGGTGAAAAATGGATCGAATAACCGCTTTTTAATATCTTCTACCATTCCTAATCCGTTGTCAGCAATTCGGATGACAACAAATTTACTCTCTAAAACTTCAGTACGAATTACAATTTGCGGTTTATGATTTGTTTTTATCTTAACCATTGACTCTTCTAAGGCATCGATCGCATTAGTTAAAATATTCATAAACACTTGATTTAACTGGCCAGCATAACAATCAACTAGAGGCAAATTACCATATTCTTTCACTATAGATATATCCAAGCCAATTCCGTTATTTTTCCAACGGTGATGCAAAATTAATAAGGTATTTTCAATTCCTTCATGAATATCAACTAATTTTTTATCTGCTTCATCATGGCGAGAAAAATTTCGCAATCCTAAAACAATTTCACGAATACGATTAGTACCCATATTCATCGATGATAGAAGTTGAGAAAGGTCACTAGTAAGGAATTCTAAATCAATTTTTTTAGTGAAATTTTCAATTTCTACTTCCGGATGGGGATAATGTTGCTGATAAAGGTGCAAAAGAGTTAACATCTCTTGAAAGTATTCATTAGCAAAGGTTAAGTTGCCATGAATAAAATTAACTGGATTGTTAATTTCATGGGCAACTCCAGCGACTAATTGTCCTAAGCTAGACATTTTTTCATTCTGGATCAGTTGAGATTGAGTTTGTTGCAATTTATGCAAGGTTTCGGTAAGTTTTTCAGCTTGAGTTTGAGCTTCTAAAGTAGCAACGCGACTTTGGGTATAAAGTTGTGCGTGATCGATAGCGATCGCTAGTTGATCGCAAACAGCTTGTAGTAAGCTAATTTCACTGTTATTCCAAATGCGATCGCCACTACAATGACTACACACAATTGCTCCAATTTCCCCAGAATTACTCTTAATTGGTAGCATTAGTTGAGATGTGATCCCAAACTCAGTTAAAAGTTCTTGCACATCATATTCGAGATGTGATTTGCTATTAATATTGTCGATGCAGCTTAGTTCTTGAGAGAGAAGATTTTGAGTTAAAAAAGTGCTTTTTTGTAGTGGAATACTGCCTAACATACTTGCCAAGTTAGGGTTTCGGGCTTCATAGGTAATAGTTAGGCTTGGTTGAGATGGATGCGGTAAATAAGAAAGAAAGTAGCAACGGTCAATTTGTAATAAGCTGCGAATTTCATTCACAGCAGTTTCTAAGATCATATCTAGGTTAAGAGAACTGCGGATCTGACTAGCTAAACGTAGTAATAAAGCTTCCCGACGACTGAAGAGTTCTTCTCGTGCCCAGATTCGGTCAATAGCTACAGCAATATTATTAGCAATCCAATTTAATAGATTATGAGTTGGTTCGGTAAATAATTGCTTGCTAAATAAAGTCATTATACCAATTATTTGCTGCTCTACTATTAAAGGATAAGCAGAAAATCGTAAAATTGATAATGTAGAATTGAGAAGTTCATTGGAATTATTAATTGATAGTTCTTCGTTAAAAATTGCTTGATGATTTTGAATCATTAAGCCAATAATATTATTGACTAAAGCAATATGTTCTGGGAAATCTTGGGTATCGTTCAAAGTACTACAAGTAATATCTGTGCAATGAACACCAGCTTGTAATTGTAGCTGGTTTGTCTGTCGTTCAAATGTCCAGATACAAACAAAGCCGATATCAAGGTATTGGGAAATAGTATTTGTACAATTTTGCAAAATTTCTGGAAGTGTGCCACTTTGAGATAAGGCTAAACTGACTTCTGCACTCAAAACTGACAAGCGCGATCGCTCTAATAAAGCTAACTCTGAAAGCTTACGCTGTGTAATATCTGTGCGAATCGATACATATTGATAGGGCTTTCCGTCTTGTCCCAACATTGGGGCGATCAAAGTATCAACCCAATAAAAAGTTCCATCCTTGGCTTTATTTTGAATTTCTCCCTTCCATATTTTCCCTTGGGCGATACTTTTCCATAAGTTTGCAAAGAATTCTTTTGTATGGTGTCCAGAATTGATAATCCGATGATCTTGCCCTAAAAGTTCTTCTGAAGAATATTTAGAAACTTTACAAAATAAGTCATTGACATAAGTTATTTTTCCATTTCTATCAGTAATAGCTACCAAGGAATGGGCATTTAAGGCAAATTTAAAAGCTTCTAATTCTTGGATAGAATTTTTTAGTGCTATCTCATTCTGTTTATTAGCACTTATGTCACGAGCTACTGCATAAATCAATTTTTCTTCACTAAAAGCAGTTGCATTCCATGATAGCCATTTGTAAGAACCATCCTGACAAAGATAGCGGTTTTCAAAGCTGACTGCATCTACAGATTGTGCAATTTTTTCAGCTGCGACAATAGTAGATTCACGGTCTTCAGGATGAACAAATTCGATAAAGGGTTGAGCAATAAGTTCCTGAATTGACCAACCTAGTGTTTTTGTCCATACTGGATTTAAATACTTAAAATAACCATCAAAGTTAGCAATACACAATAAATCTAAAGAAATTGAAAAAAAGCGGGAGTATTTTTCTTCAGATTTGTTTAACTCATATTTAACTAGTTTCATCAGCTTTTTAGGTATGAATCTTTTTTGAAAAAGGTTAAATAAGTTAATACGTTTTTTTATTGAAGTTGAATTACCATTTTGATATAATCTATCACCCCAGAAACTCACGTAATGCCAGTTCTAACCAAGACTGTTGAGCTTACCAATAAAAACGTAATTAACTTGATGTAGAGCCAATAAGTATCTAGTAGTTTCTACTGAGGAAACTAGCTAGCTATTGAGTTAATTCTCTACTAAATAAAGGTTTCCCTAAAAAGCTGTAAAGTAAACATTTAGATTTTAAATTTAAAATAAGAAGTGTTACGTAAACTGAATTCATCAGAACTTTTATCTGTAATTGTCCTTAAGTAGCTAAGGTATTAGTACCGCAAAGTCGTAATTTGTAGTTAAGAATTCAATTACGAATTATGAATTACGTTAGCGCAGCGAAAGCGTTGCGGTAGCGAGTACTCGAGCGTCCGCAGGAGCGTCATTACAAATTATTTTAAGCAATACTCCCGCGCTTTCTGGCTTCTTTGTAGGAAGTTCCCACATTTTTTAGGCCAGCTTTAATCATCTGTTGTTCAAGTAGAGCAAAGAAACGCGCTTTATCGCCACCTTTTATTACTGCTTGATTATGCGCTTCGGCGATCGCTACAGGATAGCCATATCCTTTTTGCACTTGTGCTAACATTAGTCCCAGTGCTTGGTCTAACATGGTTGCATTCTCGGCTACCCATACCGGAACTTCGATTCGGGCGATTTCAGTGCCAACGTGGACGTAGCAAAAGTAAATTGTTTGATCGCCATAAAGTTCGAGAATAGGAGAATTGCTGCGCCACAGAGTACTACGTTGTCCTGGTTTGAGTCGGGTTGACCAAACAGAAGTATCTCGCAACTGTTCAAAAATTTTACAAGCTACTTTTTCTAGCTGATTTGGGCAATAAGTTTTACAGTCTGGCACTGGATGGGGACAAGCTAATAACCGTAAAAAGTTCATTGTTTCGATGCTGCGAGAGGCGCTAAGATAGCCCATTAAAGGAATTTGAGCATCACGCATCTGCTGCCAAGCTTCTAGGATGGGGGGTAAAATGCGATCGCGTGCATCCATCGGCAATTGTTCTAAAAACCAGTAAATTAGCGAACCATCTACCATCGCTAGCGCTGGTGTTTCCTTTTGCGCTGCATCACACGCCAGTTCTGCTAACACCGTTGTTTCGGAAGCAGTGCGGCGAAAACTCATCCATTCCTCGGTTCTAATTCCCCATTGCCGAGACATATATAAATCTTCTGGGCGATAAAATACTTCTGGCAAACTATCGAGTAATGGATGGCGATTTTGTCCGTAGTGCAAGACGACTCTGCCAATATTTAGCAGATAACAGTAAGCAATTTCGTGATGGTTGGGGGCAATTTGGGAACCATCGGTAGCGATGACAGTATGAATTTTTGGGGGAACTGGAATATCGATGCAGGTTTCTAGCGCCTCAATTGGAGTAGCATTAGCAAAGAGAATGCGATCGCGCCATTTTTCCTGGCGATCGATTAAATCTTGTTGACACTCGTAAGCATTTTTTAAATGTTGTTGTGCCAGTTCTAAACGCTGACGACTAGCAGCAGCTTCTAAAGTAAGATGCTGACTTAAACCCTGCATTTGTCGCGCCAGTTTTGTTAGGTCAAGCATAAAAATAAGTGCGAAGTGATACGTCAGAAATTAAATATGTATTATTCAAAATCCTTATAGAGACGTAGCACTACTACGTCTCTTTTTGAGTAGATATTTAATATATTAAAGCCAAGCTGAGAAATCTTTGGCAAACTGAGAAAGTGATAACAACTGAATTCGCGGATCGTTTTGAGCAGCTTCTCGTTCTACTTGAGTATTATAGCCCCAGTCTGCAAGAAAAAGTTTCACATCTTCAAGGTCTGCTTGCTGTTGAACTAATTGTAATGTCTTAAGTCTATCTTCTACAAACCAGAGACTAACAGATTTGTCTTCTGATGACTGAATTAATTCTCGCAAAATTTCATATTTGGGACGCTTAACTTCTTTCCCAATGATTGATTCTGGTGGAAAATTTACTCCTTCTTGTTGTAACAACTGCTGTACAAAACGCCCTTCTTTAGTTGTCACAATGTACAGCTTAACTCCGCTGTCAATAGTTAATTTGATTTTTTCTACTACAGCCGGATAAAATCTATGCAGACTCAGCCAACCACTTAAATCCGTGGTAATCCATTCATCTCGTTGATTATCTAGTTTTGCACCAATTTCTCTTGCTTGGAGCTGATCATTTAACAAAATTTGTGGGGCAATACTCACCCATTCATGAAGAATTTTTTCGTCAGGAATTCCATCTATCAAGGCTTTAATTAAAATGGGCATTTCCCAACCTGTTTCAATAACAGGTCTTAATCGATAGAATCTTAAAGCCAAATCATCTGGCGGTGTGTCGTTAGCAGAAGACCAAATTTCACAGTAGGTACGCCATGCTACCTCAAAATATTCAATTAATCCGTCGCAAATCACTCCATCAAAGTCCAGGGCTAAAATTTGGGGACTACTTGTGGTCATTGGTTTGAGAAAAAAACTGCTGTTGTCAGCTTACCCGACAAATTTAAATCATGCAGTAATTTTTGTTAGTCTTTTATAATTCATAAATTTGCTGAAAAAGTGTGGTGGTATTGTAAAATTTGATTTGTTAATGGTAGGTTAACGAGCATCTACAGCAGGTTTGCGATCGACTAAACGAATTTGATTTTGCTTGACTACTACGGTGATTAGTGGTAACGAACGTTTAGATGGGTTACGAACAACTCGGCCCTGAGCTGGACTTGGGGTGGAACTGACTAAAGGTAATACTTGAGTCAGGCGCTCATTATTGAGCAAAAGCCAAGTCACTTTCAATTAACTTGGCATTTGTTAGGTTAGCCCGACTCAAATTGCACAAGTGAAAATTTGCCCCTCTTAGGTCTGCTAGTGACAGATTAGCTCCCGTTAAATCTGCACTAGTGAGGTTGACTTCACTTAAATTAGCACTACTCAGGTTAGCGCCCTGAAGTGAAGCTTGTTGCAGGTTTGCCTCGCTTAGGTTAGCCCTCATCAGGTATGCTTTACTTAAATCGGCTCCAGTTAAATTCGCTTGACTGAGGTCTGCTGCTGTTAAATCAGCTTTACTTAGATTGGCTTGACTTAAGTTTGCCCAACTCAATGAGGCATAACTTAAGTTAATTTCACTCAGCTTCATGGTCGCAAGTATTGCACACCTCAAATTGGCATTAACAAAATTTCTTTCTCCAATTGCATAACGGCGTAAAATTTCATCAGTTGTTACTCTGTTTAAAACAGCTTTTGATGCGCCTTGATAACACCATGTAGCTTGTAATAGTTTGGCAGCAGTGTTAACAGCTACCTCATCACTAGAAGCCACAATTACACCATTGCAGCCATCCCATTGACCGTTAAGCATTAGAGCAATCTCATTAGCGGCAGCAATTGAGTCAAATAGTAAAACAGATTCTTTATGCCGTTTTAACCAGTTATTCCAACCAATCGAGATAATATTTTTCATTTCTATAAATTTTGAATTTTTCAGACGATTACGGCTCTAATATCATGTCCGCTAAAAGACTGATCATTAACACCGCAGTTCTTGCTGGGAGGAGGGGAGAGGGTTTGAAGTTCTTACCCATAATTTAAATTGTGCAACTTATACGCACAACAGTTTACGTCATCACACTTAAATATGTTCTTGTTGGGTGCGTAAGCTGTTAATCGTAGCGATAAAAAATAGGAAAATGGCTAAAACCAATACGGTATTTCTGAGCATTGAGTTATCAAAATGCTTGAGTGCGATCGCCACTAATGCCCAAAGTATTACTCCTGCATAAGCGATGTCTCGACGCTGGATGACCATAACTGCTGCAACTGCTGTTGCTATCAATACCATGATGAGAGTCCAGATTACAGCAGAAATTCCCCAACCGTTCCACCTGTGAAAATCCAAGGCACACGCTACATTGACAATAGTCGCCACGCTAATCCAACCTAGATAAATGCTAATCGGAAAGTGAATACACCATTTTTTTAGCCAAGGTACACGCGATTTGCCAATTTCTAACTGCACATAAATACCAATTAGCGGCAACAGAATCAAGAGCATTGCAATTATAGAAAGAGCAAAAAGCCGAGACAAAAATAGATATACCCAAATACTTTGAGCAACACAGGCGATCGCCAACAGATAATCTGTCTTACGTAAATCAGGCTCATGTTGCTGGTTAGGTAGAGCTTGGTATACCCCAAAAGCAAGCAACCCAAGGTAAATCAGCCCCCAGATAGCAAAGGCGTAATTGGCAGGGATAATCAGGACATTTTTAAACAAAGTATTGGAAATTTCCCCGATGCTAAGTCCATTGAGCGGAAAAATGTTCGATACTACATTGATAATAAAAGCACCAAAGATTGCAGCTAAAGTAACAAGCTGCCGCCAAAGATCCCGGTAATTGCCTCTTGTGAACTGCTGCATAGGATGTTAACTCATAATCGAATCCGCACGCTTGTAAAGCCCAAAGACTTATTGTATCCTCGATCCCAGCCTAGAGGCTCTTAACCACTTGGGGCAAGGGCTGTATCTTAACAGGCGTGCCATTCAACTCATATCTTTTGTGCTTTTAGCTTACATCCCAAAAACAGTGATGCATATAAGCCACAGTCATATCTAGCAAGTTAATCAGGAGTTAAACTGATTATTGACCTCACTGCTTTTAAGGTACTGTCCATGCAGCTACTTCAAACTACCGACAAAGATTTTTCTGTCAAATTCCAAACTCTTGTAAACGATCGCCGGGAAGTTACAGTTGATGTTAGTGGGACAGTACGTGAGATTCTAGCTGATGTCAAAGTGCGTGGTGATGCCGCAGTCAAGGACTATACTAGCCGCTTCGATCGCAACAATCTCCAGTCTTTGCATTTAAGCGAAACTTTTATTGCCGAACACGCAACGCAATGTCCTGCTGATGTCTTGGCTGCACTGGAATTTGCTGCTAAAAGGATTGTAGCTTTCCATGAAAAACAATTACCACAAGATATTGCCTACAGTGATGCAGTCGGGGTAAAACTGGGATTGAATTGGGTAGCGCTCTCGCAAGTGGGAATTTATGTACCAGGGGGACGAGCTAGCTATCCGAGTTCTTTGTTGATGAATGCCTTACCAGCTAAAATTGCTGGTGTTGAAAGAATTGTCATGACAGTACCGATGCCTAGCGGTGAGATTAATCCCGTTGTCTTGGCTGCTGCTCAAGTTGCCGGTGTTACAGAAATATATGGCATTGGTGGGGCGCAAGCGATCGCAGCATTAGCTTATGGTACAGAAAGCATTGCCCCAGTAGATAAAATAGTTGGCCCTGGTAATGCTTATGTTGCTGAAGCCAAGCGTCAAGTCTTTGGCACTGTTGGCATTGATAGCATCGCTGGGCCTTCTGAAATTTTAGTGGTAGCCGACAGCCAGAACAACCCAGATTGGATTGCCTGGGATTTACTATCGCAAGCAGAACACGATCCTAGTGCTCAGTCAATCTTAATTACTGATTCCGAAATCTTCGCGCAACAAGTAATCAAGGCTGTTGAGAAAATTCTCACCGATTTACCCACCAAAGAAGTTGCTAGTGCAAGTTGGCAAAATTATGCAGCCGTGATTCTAGTTAGCGATTTAGCCGAGAGTATACCACTGCTCAATCAACTAGCTCCAGAACATGTGGAATTGTGTGTGGACAACCCGCAACTCCTTGCCAATCAAATTAAGTGTGTCGGCAGCGTGTTTTTAGGACGCTATACTCCAGAAGCGATTGGCGATTATTTAGGAGGCCCCAACCATGTACTGCCAACTGCACGTTCTGCTCGCTTTGCTTCTGGTTTGAGTGTGTTCGACTTTCTCAAACGAATTACTTTTTTAGAATGTGACAAAGAATCATTACAGACAATAGGCAAAGCAGCTGTCACCTTAGCAGAGGCAGAAGGTTTGCCAGCCCATGCAGGTAGTGTATCTGTACGCTTACATTGAAGTAGGCAGGAGGTAGGAGGCAGTAGAGAGCATCTACATTTGACATTGATTAAAAGGTTCTCGAATAAAATAGAGCGCATCGCGTTTTTGAACTTCCATACCGCCTCTATTCCAGCTTCCCCAACGAGTTATAAATTTTTTTTCACCTTGGCGACGTTCAATCGCAACAGTAAAATTATTACGGAGTTCCCGATAACATCCATCTAAATTCGTTAAGGTCAAATCCAGTGCTGGAATATTAAATTTATTCTCCCCTTTATTGACAACAAAAAATCCTTCACTGCCTCGCTCCATTAGCAATACAGTCGGACTATCAATTGTTGCTAAAACATTTTCTTTGGTATTTTTTCCCTGAGTTCCTCGTTGATGTATAATTTGGCGAAATTTGACACCATATTTGATAAAAGAAATATCTTTATTATCCCAGTTGAGTATTAAAGGAGTGCCACTTTCTCTCGCCAAGATATATGCTGTTGCAAGGAAAGAGTCAGAAGAATTGCTATAGGGGTTAATGGCATTAGAATTAATCTCGCCGATCGTATCGTGGTTTCTGCCAAAAGTGACGCTACGCGGATCGTTTATGGCTGTGGGAACTCGCAGAGAACGCAAATCTCCACCAAAGCTGAAGGCATTTTTCATTGAATTGTAGAGAACAAAATCTGTGATAGCAGCAATCCAGTTATAATTTTCTGCACTGGTGTCGCTATCTGTGATTACCTCAAGATAATTCCATGCTTTGCCTTGACTTTGGCGATCCACATAGCTGATGTACTCTTTAAGAACATCTGCTGGCATATGCTTGGCAGCATCAAACCGAAATCCATCAATTCCTAAATCTAGCAATTTTTTTAAATGAGCTTTTTGAATTTTTTTAACATTATTGGTAAATCTCAATTCAGGAAGTCCACCTAACCAACAATTAATTTCTGAATTTCTATTGCCATCACTATAATTAATGCTACAAGATTTTTTTCCTGTAAGATTTGAATCCGAATTAAAGTCATTTATAGAAAGACTTGGAAATTTAGTTAAATCTTCAAAATCATCATTGCCATCTAAATTAGCCATGTGATTGAAAACAACATCAGCAATCACTTTGACCTGACAACTGTGGGCTTGATTAATAAGTTTTTTTAAATTTAAGAGTGAACCTTTACCTTCGATAATACTGTAATCTACAGGTTGATAGCGTGCCCACCATTCTAGAGCAGGATTAGATTTTTGGGCTGGAGAAATTTGAATGTGAGAGTATCCTTGCTTCCCTATTTCACAAACAAATTTTTCAATATCAATGTACTGCTGGTCAAATGCATGAAAAATCGCAGAAGGTTGTTCTCCTGCTAATGTCTTAATCGGGTAAATACAAGTTGTGCAGATGACAACTGCACAGATGAAGATATTTTTGATCAAAGATATTACTCCTAAACCGGATTGTGTTTTTCTATTAGTTTGCCAAATAAACTTGACTTTTTATTGAGTAATATCATGTCCGTTTGGTTATTTATTAAACCTCAAGAATCCTTCCCCGTATGTATTGGGGCTACGGAGTACACACAAGTTGAATTACGCCCCTTAAAAATACGTGAGTTCGACAAGTGCTATTTTGACCTCTCCCCTAGCCCCTCTCCTACCAAGAGCTACGATGTACACACATCTCTAAAAATCCTACCCACCCAATATTTCTGTTCAAGTGAAAGTCTCACACTGAGCAAATATCCCGCCCAGAACTAAAGTTCCGGACTGATAAGCTAAAGTCCTCTTTTAGAGGACTAAACAAGAAATTTAGTTTAGTCCTCTAAAAGAAGCCTTTGGTTATGAGACTCGGAATTTATTCCGAGGCGGGATAGATACACTGCACCAACACTTGTGTCTACACCGTAGCCTACCAGGAGAGGGGAGCAAAAACTTTTCTTTTTTCATTACTCCTCCCTCTCCTTACCCAGAAATCCAAAATTGATTGGGCATTATTGACGCGATGGTTTCTTACCAAAGCCATAGCGCATTGTATCCATAATCCAAGTTTGGAAGTTGTCAATGTAGCTAAATATCACTGGTACTACTACCAGTGTCAACAGAGTGGAAGTTGTAAAACCGCCCATAATGGCAATTCCCATTGGTTGGCGAACTTCAGAACCCGCGCCGATTCCCAATGCTAAGGGCAGAATCCCGGCGATCGTTGCGAAAGAAGTCATTAAAATTGGGCGCAGACGTGATACGCCTGATTCAACGAGCGCCTGACGTTGGGTTTTGCCTTCTTGCATATTGATGATGGCATAGTCAACTAACAGAATCGAGTTTTTGGTGACAATCCCCAACAGCAACACGATACCAATCAGGGCATATATTCCCAAAGGTTTTTGAGCAACCATCAACGCTACCAATGCCCCGCCTAAACAAAAGGGTAAGGCTGCCATAATCGATAATGGATGGAGAAAGTTGTTATACAGTAACACCAGAATTGCATAAATACACATTAATGCCAGCCCCAACGCACCGCCAAAGCGACCAAAAATGTCTTGCATAATTTTGGCACTACCTGATGGTTGCTGTACTACTCCTGGCGGTAAGTTTTGCATTGCAGGTAGTTTGTTGATTGTCTGGACTGCTTCTCCTAAAGAAAGCCCTTGCAAATTCGCTTCTACAGCTACTTGACGGGCGCGATCGTAACGGTTGATGGTAGCAGGGCCGCTACCAAAGCGGATATCTGCCACTGCTATGAGGGGAACTAATCTGCCATTTTGACTGGGGACTTGTAGATTTGTGATTGTGTTGATATCAGCCCGCGCTTCGGGATCGATTTGGACGCGAATGGGGATTTGACGATCGCTTAAATTAAATTTCGCTAAGTTCGCCTCATTATCGCCGATGGTCGCAAGGGAAGCAGTCCGAGCGATCGCTTGCACTGTCACCCCCAAATCTGCCGCCCGTTGCGGGTTAGGAATTACCAAAATTTCTGGTTTGACTAAACTTGCAGTAGATGCCACTTCTACCAATCCGGCTAGCGATCGCATCTGCTTTTCTAAGGCATCAGCAGCTTGATTCAATGCTGCGGGATTTTCACTTCTGAGGACAATTGATAAACCTTTGCGACTGTCACCTGGTGACTGACTTTGAAAACTAATTCTCGCTCCTGGTATTTGCTCAAAGTCAGGACGCACTTGTTCCTCAAACTGTTTTTGGGAAATATTTCGTTCCTCTCTGGGTTTAAGATTAATCGCAAGACTAGCAGAATTGATCTCTTCTGTTGCTAGTACGCGTTCAACTACTGGATTTTGGCGGATAATATCAGTTGCTTGTGTGACTACCTTGTTAACGTCTTCTAATGTGGAACCAGGAGGAAGTTCTATAGATACATTGGAAATTCCGAAATCGCCATCATCAACAAAACCCTTGGGAATCAAGGGAACTAGCATCAGACTCGCAACAAAAAAAGCGAAAGCGATCGCCATTGTTGTCAATCTATGACGTAACGCCCACTGTAAAAGCGATCTATAAGGTTGAAAACCCCGACGCTTTTCATCTCCAAGTTTTCTACTTCCGTTCCCACCACCTGGAAGTGTAAATTTAAAATTAAAAATTTTTATTACTCCCCCTGCTCCCTGCCCCCTGCCCCCTGCCTCTTTTAAAAGATACGCCCCCATCATCGGCGTAACCATGCGCGCGACAAGAGTTGAGAAAATTGTGGAAACGGCAACGGTAACGCCAAATGGTTGAAAAAATTGCCCCGGAATCCCACCCATAAAGGCAACGGGCAAAAACACTGCAATAATCGTTGCTGAACTGGCGATTACCGCTAATCCTACTTCGTCGGAAGATTCAAAAGCCGCTTCCCAAGCTGACTTGCCCATAGCCATGTGGCGTTCCATGTTTTCAATTTCCACAACGGCATCATCGACCAAGTTACCCACCGCCAGGGCTAATGCCAACAAAGTCATGTTGTTGAGGGTGTAACCAAGGGCTTGCTGCACTGCGAAGGTGGGAATTATTGATAAGGGTAAGGCAACTGCCGTAATTAATGTTGCTCGCCAGTCCCGCAAAAACACTAAAATAACGATGACCGCCAGCACCGAAGCTTGAATCAATTCATCAATGGTGCTTTGGTAAGATTGGCGGACAATATCGGCTCTAGTAAAAATTAAATCCAGTTTGACATCTGGAGGAAGAGTTTTTTCCAGTTGTTTGACTGCTGCTTTCACTCCTTCTTCTACAGTCACCAGAACGCTGCCAGTACTACGTAAGACTTGAAAAGCTACTACGGGCTGATTATTCAAACGGGCGGCTTGGCGCACGTCACCAAATTTATCTTCTACAGTTCCCAGGCTAGATAAAGGTACGGAACCACCTTGTGGTAAAACGATTTCGTAGGTTTTCAAAATATCCACACTGGTGGCACTTCCTAAAGTACGGATACTTTGTTCGCTACCACCAACTTCGGCACGTCCGCCAGGTAAGTTAATATTCAAAGCGCGGATTTGGTCGTTTACCTGAGTGGCGGTGATCGCTAAAGATTGTAAGCGGTCTGGATTAAGATTAATCCGAATTTCTCGGTCAACGCCACCCACACGCTGAATTTGGGCTACACCACGAACTCCCAACAAGGCACGGCTAATAGTTTGGTCTACGAGATTGCTTAATTCTTCTACAGAACGCCGATCTGATTTAACTGCGTAGGTAATCACCGGGCCGCCGGAAAATTCTAGGCGTTCCACAATGGGATCGTTAATGTCTTGGGGTAAATCTTGGCGAATTTGAGCGATCGCATTCCGAACATCATTGGTGGCGCGATCGCTATCTGTACCCAAAACAAAATTGATTGTCGTCTGAGAATTCCCATCGCTAACGGTAGAAATCATGTAATCGATATTGCCCAACCCCGCCACAGCGTCTTCAATTTTTTTCGTCACTTGGGATTCTAGTTCTGCTGGGCCTGCACCTGGTTGGGTAACTTTGATCGAAACTGTTGGTATATCAATATTTGGGTTAATATCAATCCCCAAGGATATGAATGAGAACCAACCGACAACCGTCAAAATTAAAAATAAAACAATCGTGGGAACAGGTTTTTTAATCGACCAGGCTGAGATATTAAAAGACATTGGGAAATTTTAGATTTGTCATTGGTTATTTGTCATTTGTCATTTGTCATTTGTCATTTGTCATTTGTCATTGGTTATTTTTCCCTATTTTCTTCAATTTGCAACTCGAACCCGATCGCCATCTTTGAGATAGCCTGCACCATCAACGACAACGCGATCGCCTAACTGTAACCCACTCTTGATTTCCACTGTGTCGTTATTTCCAGGATCTCCTAACTCTACTTTCTGACTGCGGACTGTATTTTCACTCGATAAGATGAATACAATTACACTTGCGTCAGCTTGGGACTGCACTGCTTTTTGTGGCACTACCATTTTCATCCCTGAGTCAGTAGTAATTGCAGCACTAGCAAACATTCCTGGTTTTAGTAAAGTCGTTGGGGGCAAGTCAATTTTCACTGTCGCCTCCCGCCTTTGATCGTTCAGTTGTGGTTGTATATCTCTGACTCGTCCTTGCGATCGCACCCGGCGATCGACATCAGAAGTAATTTGCACCGATGCGCCAATTTTCACCTGAGTTAGTTGAGTTTCGGGCACTTTCGCCTGAAGTTCTAACTTTTCATCTCGGATAATCGAAAATAGCTTTTGTGTGCCACCAATCACCGTCCCCACTTGGGTTTGCGGCGGTACGCCAGTGACATCACCGACTCTAGCTAGTTTCTCGGCGATTACTCCTGAAACCGGCGCACGTACCACAGTTTGTCTCAATTGAGTTTGCAGTTGTTGTACTTTCGCAGCACTGCTTTTAACATCGGCTTTGGCTTTGTTGACGATCGCTTGGGAGTTATTAATATTAGCTTGGGCACTGCCGATATTAGCCTGGGCACTACGTATATTTTCTTGGGACAGGTTCACAACTTCTATGGCAGTTTTCACAGCGTAAGAACGAGTATCAAGTTCTTGTTTGCTAATCGTCCCAGAGTCAGCGAGTTGTTGATAGCGCTGATAATTTTTGGCTGCTTCCTCCAACCTCGCCTTAGCTTGAGCCAAATCGGCTTGTCTTTGCTGGACTATTGCTTTATTTGATGCCAAATCTGCCTGCTTGGATGCTACATCTGCTTGTTTGGATGCTACATCTGCTTGTTTCGATTCCACATCTGCTTTTGCTTGGCTAATTTGGTTTTGCAGTATGGAACCATCTAACACTGCCAACACTTGACCTTGTTTGACAAAAACTCCTTCTTTGACATTTGCGGGGATGCTTTTAATTTGTAAACCGTTTGTTTGCGGTAGCACCGGAATTAAATCACTCGCGGCTACAGTCCCAGTAGTTTTGAGTGTACGGACAACACGGGCGATTTCTACTGTGGCGATAGTAACTGTCATCGCTGGGTTAACTTTTTTATCCGCTACCGCGCTTTGTTGACGGGATGGAAAACGATTTAATACACTCATCACAACCAAGGCGATCGCAATTCCTAAACCAGTACCCAAGAATAATGGCTTCAACCATGCCCTGGTTTGTTTTTGATCTGATTTGCTCAAAAAATTCCGATCTTCAGAGGTTATAGCTTCTTCCACCTCAACTTCTGAAAGACTTTCATCGCTCACAGTTTCACCTCTACTTGCTGTTTATACATACCAAACCTTGGTATTTTCTTAAGAAAACTTGAAGTTTATCTACTTCGATATCAACTATGACGTATTTCATAGTGAATGTCTTTGCTCTGCAACAGTATATAATATAACTTTTTCACTAAGAGAAATTACTACTAAAAAATGGTAATAAATTTTATGTAGATTATGATACAGAAAATTCTCTCATCTCATAGAGCTACTCTATGTCACACACCATCTGTATTGAGATCACTGTCAATTAATGCTCAGATATGAAAAACTAATATAGCCGATCTAGATTTATCTAATTAAAATCGAAAGTATTTATGTACCTTGGTAGATCAGGAAATTATTTTTTACACGTAATCAATCATTTCTCTAAAGCCTTTGTGTTGCTAGGGAGTTATATATCCAGACACACGATAAAGCGTAAGAATTCAGCACCCAAGAGTCAGAAGTCAGAATTTAAAAGCAATGAGCGCATAATTCGTCTATTGGCCGAGAAGAATTCAACTAAGTTTTTCAACATTCTGGCTCCTGGATTCTGACTCCTGAATTCTTACGATAAAGCTAGCGTCTACAGGTACCCGTGAGTTACAAAGGAGCAAACTCCATTGCCTGAAATTCCAGCAAGGATGGCCTTGATGATGGAATTTTGAAATCAATCAAAATCAATAAAAAATTGGTATATACCAGAGTAACCAGATATGTTCAATGCCACTGAAATTTTAATTGATGCCTTCGTAAATGAAATTCGAGACGGCTATCGCCGCACTTATGGCTGCTTTAAACATGATTATCAAGATATTATCGCCTGGGCGGGTAACATGGCTTTGGAAAACATTGCCAATAGCGATGCCCTTTACCATAATGTTGAACACACAGTCCTAGTCGCCTTAGTGGGGCAAGAAATTTTACGTGGTAAACATATCAGGGAAGGCGGTGTTTCCAGTGAAGACTGGTTGCATTGTATTATTTCTTTAGTGTGTCATGATATTGGCTACGTTAAAGGGGTTTGTCGGCAAGACCGAGAAACAGCAAACTTATATGCCACAGGTAAAAATGGCAGAATGATTTCTGTAGCTGCTGGCGCTTCTGATGCCAGTCTGACACCTTATCATGTTGATAGAGCCAAGCTTTTCATCGATGAGCGTTTTGGAGGTCACAAGTTAATCGATGCTGAGGCAATTAAGAGCAATATTGAATTGACTCGATTTCCCGTACCTGCGGCAGAAGATCATCAAGATACAAGGTGTTTTGCAGGATTAGTCCGGGCTGCTGATTTAATTGGTCAACTAAGTGACCCGCGTTACCTGAAGAAAATTACTTCTTTATTTTACGAGTTTGAAGAAACTGGTGTAAATAAAGTTTTAGGCTATAAAACCCCTGCCGATTTGCGTAACAACTACGCTAAGTTTTACTGGAATGGCGTATATCCTTATATCCAAGAAGGACTGCATTACCTATCATTGACACAACAGGGAAAACAAATTCTTGCAAATCTTTACTCAAACGTGTTTGTTGTGGAACATGAAAAACAACAGGAAGAACAGCAGCGGTATTTAGAGAAGTTAGCAGTTGGGAACTAGGAGTTGGGAGTTAGGAGTTGAAAATTATTAATCATGAGTTATGAATTAAGATAAAAACTTAATAACTCATAACTCCTAACTTATAACTCCTAACTACTATGGATTGGTGGCGACGACTTAAGAAAAATCCTTTGGCACGATTTGGGGTAACTTTGCTATTAATTTTCTATATAGCAGTAATTGCAGCTGATTTCGTAGCTCCTTATGACCCCTATGCTTCACAGCCTAATGGTTCACTGCTGCCACCAACGAAGATACACTGGGTTTCTCAGTCAGGGCAGTTTACCTGGCCTTATGTTTATCCGACAACTCAGGGAGATACGAATTTAGATACAGGCGATCGCGAACTCATTGTAGACTCGAAAAAGCCTTCGCCTCTGCGTCTATTTGTCTCCGGCTCAGAATACCGATTGTTACAGATGAGTTTGCCACTACCGCCGAAGTGGGATGAAGTTACAATTTTTGGCGGTATTCCCTTAAATTGGCATTTATTTGGCACAACAAGTGGTGCAAAAGTCAATATTTTGGGTACTGATGACCAAGGCCGCGACCAGTTTAGTCGCTTGCTACATGGCGGTCGCATCAGTATGTTTATCGGCATTTTTGGCATTATCATTACCTATCCCCTTGGTTTGCTCATCGGGGGAATTTCCGGCTATTTCGGCGGTGTGACTGATAGCATCATTATGCGCTTGGCAGAAGTGCTAATGACTTTCCCTAGTATTTATCTTTTGGTGACATTGGGTGCAGTCTTACCAGCAGGTTTAAGTAGTACCCAGCGCTTTTTGCTGATTGTGGTGATTACTTCGGTGATTAGCTGGGCTGGTTTAGCACGGGTGATTCGGGGACAGGTACTATCAATTAAAGAGCGAGAATTTGTCCAAGCCGCGCGGGCAATGGGCGCGAACCCAATTTATATCATTATCCGTCATGTTTTACCGCAAACGGCTAGTTATGTAATTATCTCTGCGACTCTTGCAATTCCTAGCTTTATTGGTGCAGAGGCGATATTGAGTCTCATCGGCTTGGGTATTCAACAACCAGACCCCTCTTGGGGCAATATGTTATCTCTGGCTAGCAATGCTTCAATTTTGGTGTTGCAACCTTGGCTAATTTGGCCGCCGGCTGTGCTGATTATCCTCACAGTGTTGGCATTCAACTTACTCGGTGATGGGTTGAGAGATGCACTCGATCCTCGTAGTTTGAGAAGATAAGCTTTTAGAATAGCAAATGCTGTCGCCGAAATCACAAATGCGAACCCCGAAATAGCTTTTGCGTACTCCGAAATAACAAATGCGTAGGCGTAGCCAGCCGTAGGCATCACTTGTACTCTACTGCTGTAAAACCCAACGGCGAAAAAGTTCTACCATAATCCGCCAGCTTCCCTGAATTTCCTCAACGACATCATGACGCTTCAGAGTATTCAGCGCTTCTTGTAAATTGGCGTCGTTCATACCTGTAGACTGAGCTAAGGCATCCAGACTTAGCCCTTCTGGGTGAGGTGCAAGCATTTGTACAATTGCTTGTTGACCCTCAGCACCCCGCGCCGCCTGACCCCAAACCCCATCAAAGTAGTAGCGTCCCCGTTGGAAAAACTCAGGGTCATTGATAACTGCTTCCACATCTTCTATTGTGAAAACTGGGTCACGCGATCGCCCTTGCTCAAAAACAAAGTCATTGTAGCGGCGTACTAGCTGAAAACCCAGTAGTTGCACTAAATATGGTTGACCGTGTGTCAAAGCATAAATTTCATCTAAAGCTTCCAGGATGTAGTCGAGGGGGAAGTCTTCATTACCTGGGTTAGCAAGAATTTGGCGGGTAGCTACACGTTCTTGAAAGCCCACATGAATAGGAATGACGCTGGCAAAGAAGGGTTGAAAATAATCTGCTGTCATCTCTTCTAAAGTGTGCAAACCAGCAAATGCAAAGGCGATTTTAGAACTCATTTGCACTAAACCGCGCAAAAAACCCATAAAGTCGATAGGGATTTTTTTCGCTTCAATTAAATCTTCAATTTTCTCAAACTCGTCTAAGGCAATGATTAACCCACCGTCTAGCTTTGCTTCAACCTGTTTTAAATAGCGTTCAAAAGTCCGGTAGGGGAGATTTAGTAAATCAGCGTCAGTTGGGGGTGGAAGTTTTACAGTTTGAGAAATTTCATCACAAATTGCCATTAGCACCTCACCCACACCTTGGGGGCTATCTCCCAAACGTAGCAAGTTGACATAAGCTAGCTGTATTTGTGAACCTAAACATTGAGCAGCGTTAAGCAGAATAGAAGTTTTGCCCATGCGCCTGTGACCGTAGAGAACTATAGACTGGAGTTGATTACCCATTACCCAGAGTTCTTCTAACTGTCTAATGACATCTTCTTGCCCAACGAAGAGATGACCTTGAACGGGGTCGCCTACAACATAAGGATTAACCACAGGCTTGGTGATGGAAATTTCTCCCACTTCACCAGTAATTTCTAAAAGGCTTTTTTGCCAAGTTTGAGCGATATCTATTATTAATCCTTGCTCTGCTTGTGGTAATGTGTCGGCTTGATTTAGGATTTTTGTCAGTTCGCCTAATGCTCGATTCAAAGCTAAAGACCTGGCTGAACGTGAGACGCTGCGTTCAATAAACTGGACATCCTCAACAACTTGACGTAAATGAGCAAGAACTTTCCAAGAAACTGGACGTAAAAGCGGTTCCTGTGGAAAAAGAGGAACTTGGATAGCAGCAATAGAGGCTGGTTTTTTAGCTTCGTGAAACAGCGCTAGACTTTGAGCAAGGGTAAACATTTCCTCGCCATAGAGAAGAGAACGCACTACTGCAAAAGCCTCTGTTGCTCTAGCTGGTTTTTTTTCATGTAGATGCCAGAAACCAGCGGCAGCAGCACGGGCAGGAGTGTCTAAGCGAGTGTCTGTGTTAAAACGAGCCTGTAAACCTTCTTGCCAAGAACGAAGGAAGAACAAGAACCAATAGAAGGAGAAGAAATCTTTGATAAACCTTGATTTTAGGGTTTGATCTAGAGAAGCTGAAGCAAAACGTACTATATTCCAATCAAAAGGATTTGCCGCCAATCGAGAGACAGTCCAAATGAGTTGCTCTGAGGGGATTTTGGCAAGTACTCTATTGACTGCTTGGACAACAGGAATGAATTGTAGGGTATATGCCAGCAGTTCATTAGTATTGTGTAAACCTATTTCCCAATCATTTTGCAACCAATTTTCCAAGCGCCAGACAAGATTAGGAAGCGAAAGTGGAGTGATACGAGGAAGTAGCCAACTACTGTTTTGAATAGTTCGCAAGTTTAAAGGTGAGCCAATAAGCCAGGTTTCTGGACGCATTACCGCCACGCCTACCGCCACACCTCCCACTACGGCAAATGCTACGCCTCCCGCTACGTCTCCCGCTACGCATCGTACCATGCCTACCCCCATGCCTCCCGCCATGCCTCCTGCTACGCCTCCCACCACGCCAAACGCTATGCCTCCCACCACACCTCCCGCCACCCCTACCGCCACACCTTCCGCCACGCCTACTGCCAAGCCTCCCACCACGCCTCCCGCCACACCGAACACTACGCCTCCCGCCACACCGAACACTACGCCTCCCGCCACACTTCCTGTCACGCCTCCTGCCACACCTCCCACCACACCTCCCGCCACACCGAACGCTGCCGCGCCTACCGTTACGCCAAACGCCACGCCGAACCAGTCAACGGGAACATTTACAGTCTGCAAAATTAGACCTACAGCTAGAGGTGTAACTACTGTTAAAAATAATCCTTGAAAAAGTAACTCACGGTGGATAACATTTTGACGCAATAAGTCCCATACCTTCCGCCAATTCATTTCCCCTTGAGGAATATACCCATGCCCGAATTCATTCACATACCACCGCAAAGCTTGGGGGAAGAAAAATACCCAGTACAAAAGGCGCAGATAATCCAGTGGGTTCCATAGAGAGAGAGGACGCTTTAACTTGGGTGCTAAATCTAGGCGGGGTACAGGGGTCAATTCAGCCTCCATCATTAACCGTGAAGAACCTTACCTTCTCAGCTACCTTCCTATAAAGTAAGCGAGAGTAGGAGTAATCTTGCTTCCCTTGTAAGGAAGGGGTTGAGGGAGAAATCAAAGGGGTATCACTCATCGCCCACTCTCCACATACTGCGAATAAGTTCGATAACACAATTGCATTAGTTTACGAGGATGTCCGCCACTTTCTTGGATGAGTTGGATGATTTTGTCTTCAGTAAAACTCACTGAAGTGTTAGCCAAATGGTTGGTAATCAAAGCACGCATAGTGCCTTCATCCCAAGGATGAATGTGTTCTTCTTGGCAAATACCTGCCAGTGGAGATGTTTTGCCATTATCCTGACTGTCATTAAATAGCTTGTCCAGAGGTTCGCTAGCAGCTAAAATCAACCGCAAAGAAGCATCACGCCCTTCAGCTAAACCGCGCAATTGATCCCTAACTTGGCGAGTAAAGCCGTTTTCGATTAACTTTCCTAAATTATCTATAGCTAATAGCACTTTTTGATTTTGCAAATTGCGAGTTAGTCTATAGCCTTTGCTTTCAGGAATACCAATTTTATCGCACAAAGCAAAGTAGAATTCATCTTCATCATGAACTCCATTATTTAAATCTAAAAAAACTGGCTCGCGTGGAAACTGCAAATAATTTTCTGCCTGTTGGCAAATCACCCATAACAAAGATGACTTGCCGATTCCTTCTTCTCCTATGAGCGCGACACTACTATTACTGTTAAGTACTTCAAATACCCGTGATATTTCGTGTTCCCTGCCAAAAAACTGTTGTGGATCTTCTATTCTGCCGCGTTGAGGAATAAAAGGATTATGATTTTGCTGCAATAGATTAGCTGAGTGTAATTCATCTCTTAGTGCTGGATTAGTTAGTTCTACAATTGGTTCTTGGGAAAGTGAAGCTTGTTCTGAAAACTTTTGATATCCTGCTATTATTGAATTTTTAAAAGTTCTTTTTTTAACTTGTATTCCTAAAATTTCTGTAATTTTTGTGCATAACTTTGCACCCACATCTCTCACATATTGTGTACTATAGAAGCCATCATTAACAATCTCTGCATACTCCTTCCCTTCCCACATCCCTAAAAAGAGCTTTTGTTCTAAGTCATTTAAGACTTGCCTATCGTTTGCAAGTAGCTTATTAATGAATGTTAATGCTTTTTGTGAGTCCATTAGGTGTAAGCAAATTGGCAGAGCAAAGTTAAAATCAGTCAGTAGTGTAATACTTTACCCTACAAACCTACATTTGCCTACTTTCCCTTACAACAATTTAATCACTCAAACTCCCTACTAGTGACTACCTATAGAGCTTATGTTTCAAGTGATGATGGTGTCATACCAAAAAAAGTTGAGGAGTTTGAAAAATGGCAACTTTTAGACAACAGCTTGTACTTGCTCTCATCGCTGCTACCAGCGCCATACTAGCTACGGTAGCGCCTGCATTAATTGAGCGGGATAAAAAATCTTCTTCAGAACCAAAGCCTTTTGTCACCGCCACCTCTGCAATATGTGACAAAGTTCTTGCCGATAAAGTCTGTGTCGCTAATCTTACAGTGCAGGTTAATAGCAACGAACTTCAGCAAGTGAAAAATCGCGATCGCTTCTTTCTCAAATCTGGAGATACTCTAAGATTATCAAACGTCTATTATTGCATACCATCTCAAACTCTACTCAATAAAGTAGAAGTCAGAGGATATTTATTTAAACATGGAGTTGAGAGTTATAAAAATGGACTTTTCACTCCTAGTAACTTTCCAGTGAATCCTGCTTGTCATAATATCGGTAACTTCCAAAAAACTCGGAAGCTTGAACCAGGACAGCACCGAGTTAGTATACCCATTATCAAATATGTTGGCAGCAACAGAATTGTAGACAATAGTTTCTATTTTAACTTGGATGTTGGACAGTAATTTCAGTCTTCTGTTTGAAAGGGAAAGCGAGTAATAGTTTTATGGCTTACAGCGAGTTTAGTTTAGCTAAAGCAAAACAAGAGTTGAGTTTAACCACGTTAGAAAAACGAGATATTTTCGCTGCCGTCCCTGAATTAACAGCGAGTAATTTACTTGTAGAAACACTCAACTATAACCTCGATATCGCTTTAGGCAGTAATAGTGAAAAAGCTCGTTCTGAGTTAATTATTGCACCAATTTTAGTTGATTTACGCTGACAACTACACGAACAAGTTAGTTTATTTTCTGGAGTAGATTTCACTGTTGATAATAGCAAAGGATTAAACGTCACTTGCGATTTTATTATTACTAAATCTCCAGAAATTCTCATTTTGACAGCACCAGTAATTACAGTTGTAGAAGCTGAAAAAGAGAATATTAATGCGGGTTTTGGTCAGTGTGCAGCGGAAATGGTAGCAGCCCAAATTTTTAATCAGCAAGCTGCAACTGAGATTAAAACAATTTATGGCGCAGTCACAACTGGCAGTATTTGGCAATTCCTCAAATTACAACAACAAACATTGACCATTGATTTAAGCGAATATTATCTCAAAGATGTAAATAAAATTTTGGGGATTTTAGCCAGTGGTATTTCTCAAGAAATTTAATATCGAATTCGTGGGTCTACATAAGCATTTAAAATATCAATCAAAATGCTGGCGCTAACAACGATCGCACCAAAAAAGACCAGTACTCCCTGGACTGTGGGATAATCGCGATCGGCGATCGCTTGATACAATCGATTAGCCAAACCAGGCCAAGAAAATGTTACCTCTGTCAAAATCGCTCCACCCAATAGAGATGCAAAGGTTAATCCTAAAACTGTAATTACTGGAATTAGCGCATTTTTTAAAGCGTGGGAGGCTAAAATCTTATTTTCACCAATACCTCTAGCTCTAGCGGCTTCTACATAATCTGCTTGCAAGGTTTGCTTTAAATTCACTCGCACAATTCGCTCAAAAATCCCACTGAGTAAAATTCCCAAAGTGAGACTCGGTAAAGCCAGATGGTGCAAAGATGCGAAAAACTGGGTGAAATTTCCACCGAGTAGGCTATCAATTATATACAATCCAGTCACAGTAATGGGAGCCGGAAGATTGGGCGGAAAGCGGTTTGAATTGGGAAACCAACCGAGTTGAACTGAGAAAATCAACTGTAAAAGCATTCCCGCCCAAAACATGGGGAGTGCGTAGGTGATGATCCCAAATAGACGCCCGCCGACATCAAAATATGTCCCAGGACGAGAAGCTGAAAGAGTCCCAACCGCAATTCCGACGATGAGTGCAACCGCCATACTACATACTGCTAACTCCACTGTCGCCGGGAAATATTGCCCAATGATGTCCCAAACATTTTCTCCCCGACTCAACAAAGAACTTCCCAAATCAAAGCGCAACAAATTTCCCAAATAATTGAGGTACTGTAACCACAGAGGAAGATTTAAACCGAGTTGTTTTCGCAATTCTTCTTTAGCTGCTTCTGGCGCACGTCCACCAAGTATTGCATCTGCTGGATCTCCTGGTGTTGCTCTTAATAAGAGAAATACAATCGTGATGATCGTTAATAGCTGGAGTGGCGCAAGAAGCAACCGAGAAACAATGTAATATTGTAAAGCTTTAGAACGAGACATATTTTAGTTGTTTGTCATTTGTCATTTGTCATTTGTCATTTGTCAAGAGTTAATGCCCAGTCCCCAGTCCCCATTACCCCTTATCCCCAGAGGGGGCCCCACCATCCCCAGTCCCCAGTCTCCAGTCCCCAGTCCCCAGTCCCCATTGCCCTATGCCCAATAACTATTTTTTAATTGTCTGGTAAACCAAAATTTGGGTTGGGTTAAGTTTTACGCCATTAACACCATTTCGGGCAAATACATAGTCTTTGTTTTGCCATAAGGGAACGTAAGGTACATCAGTAGTTACTTGCGTTTGAATTTCGTTAAAAATTTTCTGACGCGCTTCGGGGTTTTGTTCTTTGCGTTGCCCATCAATCAATTTATTTATGGCTTCGTTATAGTAGAACGAACCCTGAGTTTGACTGCCTCCATCTTCGCATCCTTTAGCAGTTGAACCTTTGTCACAAGATAAAAATGGCTGGACGTAATTATCTGGATCTAAAAAGTCTGGATACCAATCAAGTAAAGCTGCTGGATACAAACCCTTGGCAATATCTTTAAAAAAGGCAGGCCCTTCCGCTTGGGTAACTTCAAATTGCAGTATTCCATCCATTTTGACATCCACAAGAGATTTGAGTGTCTGTGCTGCCAAACTCCGAGTAGGTGAACTAGAAGGATACCAAACTTGCACTTTTGCAGGATTTTCTTTGGAGAAGCCAGCAGTAGTTAATAATTTTTTAGCTTGGTCGAAGTTAGCATCGCCATATTTATCTTTGAATAATGGCACAGAAACTTTAAATGTTGTAGGAATCATGCTATAAAGCGGATCTGCTTGACCAAATAATACTCGCTCGTTTAAAAGTGGACGGTCAATTATGGAGGCGATCGCTTGTCTTACTTCTAATTGATCTAAAGGCTTTTGATTCCGGTTTAATACCAGATAACTTACTACACTACCTTCAGCTGCGATTGCTTGCCAATCCCCTTTTTTACTACCTTCTTCTAAGCTGCGATTTTGATCTGGTTGCAGCGACAAATAAGCTACATCAATTGCACCTGTACGGAAAGCATTAAACAAATTAACCGGACTAGTTTGAATTTGGAGATTAACACCCTTGTTAACTGGTTTTTCTCCCCAATATTTATCAAACACATCAAATCGGATGGAATCAGTACCATACTGTCCTAATTTGTAAGGGCCAGTCCCCACAAAAATATTCGGCTTGAATTTACCAGCGCCGACTTCGTAAGCTTTTGGAGAAACGGCACAGACTCCAGGAAACGCCAACAGTGAAGGAAAAGCTGCAAAGGACTTTTTCAGCTTGATTGTCAACTCATACTCGCTTGTCGCTTTTATAGAATCTACTATATCAGCTAGTAAGAATGAGGGTTTTCCTTTATTTTCAATAAAGCGCTGAATGGTAAAGGCCATTGCTTGAGCGTTAAAGGGAGTCCCATCGTGAAAAACTACTCCCTGACGTAAGGGGATGGTATAAATTAAGCCGTCTTGACTGACTTTGGGTAATGCTGTAGCTAATTGGGGTTTAATTTCGATGCTTCCTGGTTCGTAGGTGTAGAGGCGATCGCTCATATTAAACACCAAACCTAAAGCTGCTAACTCATAAGCATCAGCCGGATCGAGGGTTCTTGGTTTGGCTGTTGTACCGATAGTAATACGACCATCACCTGTAAGGGTATTTACGGAACCAGATGGCGGCGTAGTTGATTGCGGACGAGGAGCGCAACTAACAACTAAAAATAAACATAGACAAAACAAAGATAGGAATTGTGTAATTCGACCCCACCGTTTCACGAACAAGGAAAACCAGGTCATAGCAATAATATATTTGATATCAGCGGTCAGCAATTTTACTACATTTGTGACTCTTATGCTGAATCTTCACAATTTTATAGTGGTTCTTGTTTTAATGGAACACTCCGTAGCCATCTAAATCAAAAATTTGTGGCAGATACCCAACTTCATAATCAAGTTTATTGCTGTGATCCCGACGACGGGATACATCTATGCACTATTTGGTTAAAAAAAATCATTAATAAAATACGAAATTTAATATTTAAGATTTGTAAAGTATTGAAAAGTTTTTATGTAATTAAATTTTTTAATAGTTGGTTAAATTTGTCGTAAATTCATATTTACTAAAAAAATGGGTATTTGTTAAGCTTTGACACTTAGCCCAAGTAGTGTACGTTGAGATTTTAGCTGTTGCTGCTTGGGAACAGACACTGACAAAGCGTTTTCTCGTCAAGCTCGGCTGTATTCTCAAAAAGAAGTGTGTTTGAACATTAGCGACTAAAGCGATCGCGATATTGTTAACAGCAGATTGAAAGTCGAAATAGTGAGACTAAGACCGTGAAGTATTTCTTTCTATCTGAGGGATGGGCAGTTGCCAGAGTTTGGGCATCTGATGGACTCTGGCAAATAACCGCATGGCGACGCCAACCAGATATTCAGCGTATGAATATTTGTTTAGTCGAAGAAAATGAATTGCTCTGGCTTTATCGAGTTGAAGAAGCCGTTTTAACCGTGGAAGTGAAGCCAACAACACCAGTAATTGGTAGTCAGACCATCGGTCAAGTAGTACTCAAGCGTCTGATGAGTGCCGAACAGGTAATCGAACGCCTGGGTACAGCTGAAGCGAAGTGTCAACTGCAAAATATCCACTTGGTTGTTCAGTAAATATGGGGGATTGGGGATTGGGGATTAGGGATTGGGGATTAGGGATTGGGGATTGGGTAATCAGCTAGCTCAAAAATGATGTTCCGGGTTATTACCTACAGCAAATTTTGGAATATTTTCCCAGTCCCCAGTCCCCAGTCCCCAGTCCCCAGTCTCCAGTCCTCAGTCCCCAGTCCCCAATCCCTACGTAAAGAAAAGATAAGCAAATTTAATCCCCGACAGGTATTAGTAGCGAAAAAACTTGGATATGCTACGCGATCGCATCAATTTACACGCTTGCAAACAATTCCATCAATAGTTACACTTTTTAAAACATTCTCATTTTTGCTTGGCGATGGCTACCCTAACATAGGTAAACCTCCCGAAGCGAGTAAGCATTGCCAAAGCACCCACGCTGTCTGATTTATTAAGACTAAGCTGTGGTGATACTCTGGTGGCAATAACAAAAAACAAGAGAGAGTTTTATGAGTGGCGATTTTCGTCTCTCGTAACCTCAGTAAGAAAATTGCTTTGTAAACTAACTCATCGAGGAGGAGCGTAGTCGATGGGACTACCCTGGTACCGAGTACATACAGTCGTTCTGAATGATCCAGGGCGACTGATTTCTGTACACCTAATGCACACAGCCTTAGTAGCAGGCTGGGCTGGTTCGATGGCACTCTACGAACTAGCTGTTTTTGACCCTAGCGATGCAGTTCTCAACCCAATGTGGCGTCAAGGGATGTTCGTCTTGCCGTTCATGGCACGTTTGGGTGTTACCCAATCTTGGGGTGGTTGGAACGTTACTGGTGGGCCATCAACCGATCCTGGCTTTTGGTCATTTGAAGGCGTTGCTGCCGCTCACATTGTTCTTTCCGGTTTGCTGTTCCTAGCCGCCGTCTGGCACTGGGTTTACTGGGATTTGGAACTCTTTAGAGATCCCCGCACTGGTGAACCCGCTCTCGACTTGCCAAAAATGTTTGGCATTCACCTGTTCTTATCTGGTTTACTTTGTTTTGGATTTGGTGCTTTTCACGTCACCGGACTATTTGGGCCGGGAATATGGGTTTCTGACGCTTATGGTGTAACTGGTGCCGCCCAGGCAGTAGCACCAGAATGGGGCCCAGATGGTTTTAACCCCTATAACCCTGGTGGCATTGCAGCTCACCACATTGCCGCTGGTGTTGTTGGTATTATTGCAGGCTTATTCCACCTCACAGTTAGACCCCCCGAACGGCTCTACAAAGCCCTACGGATGGGGAACATCGAAACAGTACTTTCTAGCAGTATTGCAGCAGTCTTCTTTGCTGCTTTCGTTGTTGCTGGTACTATGTGGTACGGTAACGCCGCCACTCCCATAGAATTGTTTGGCCCCACCCGCTATCAATGGGATCAAAACTATTTCCGTCAAGAAATTCAGCGCCGCGTCCAAACAAACGTTGCCCAAGGTGCAACCCTTGAGCAAGCTTGGTCGCAGATTCCTGAAAAATTGGCTTTCTATGATTATGTTGGTAATAGCCCCGCGAAAGGCGGTCTATTCCGTACAGGGCCGATGGTGAAGGGTGATGGCATTGCTCAATCTTGGCAAGGTCACGCCGTATTCAAAGATTCTGAAGGACGGGAATTGACCGTGCGTCGTCTCCCCAACTTCTTTGAAACCTTCCCAGTGATTTTGACTGATGCCGATGGAATTGTCCGCGCTGACATTCCCTTCCGTCGGGCAGAATCTAAGTATAGCTTCGAGCAATCTGGTGTCACCGTTAGTTTCTACGGTGGCAATCTGAATGGTCAGACCTTTACAGAACCAGCTGATGTGAAGAAGTACGCTCGTAAGGCTCAAGGCGGTGAAATCTTTGAATTTGACCGGGAAACCTTGAACTCTGATGGTGTATTCCGCACCAGTCCTAGAGGTTGGTTTACTTTTGGACACGCCGTATTTGCTCTGTTGTTCTTCTTTGGTCATCTCTGGCATGGCGCTCGGACAATCTACCGAGACGTATTTGCTGGTGTTGACGCCGATCTTGAAGAGCAAGTTGAGTGGGGTCTGTTCCAGAAAGTGGGTGACAAGTCAACCCGCCGGAAAGAAGCCCTTTAATTTCAGTGCTGAGTAAAGAAGTGCTGAGTTCTGAGTTAAGCCTCTGACTCAGCACTCAGGTGACTCAGCATTAAAAACTTTAACTACTGGCTGGATAAAGAGGAAATCGTAATATGGAAAGCGTTGCGTACATCTTGATTTTTACTCTGTGTATAGGTACTCTCTTCTTTGCGATCGCATTTCGCGAACCCCCTCGCTTTGAGAAACCAAAAGATAAGTAGATCCTATCCACAGACTTTTAAGCGGATTTAATCTTAATATCCGTTGCTACTAAGTATGGTGGCAACGGATATTATTGTGTTTGTCCTTTGTCATTTGTCCTTTATGTTTGTTGTTTCTCACTAATGACCAATGATCAATGACCAATGACTAAAGACTAAATATTGTGATATAATTTCCAATCTTGGGAGTAGATATGTGTTAATGCTAGCTTTTCTGCGCTAGGATGAAAAAGGATGTTTTGTGTAAGCTGCCATAGTACTGCTTACATAACGCATCGCAATTGTCGCACCACCTTTACGGAGACTAGAACCAGGAACAAATCAGCATGGTCAATCAGAATTTAACCGCTACAGAAATTGGATTCACTCACGAAGATTTCGCTGCTCTACTTGACAAATACGATTATCATTTTAGCCCTGGTGATGTTGTCCCAGGAACAGTTTTCAGTATAGAGCCGCGCGGCGCTCTGATTGACATTGGTGCTAAAACCGCAGCATATATTCCTATACAAGAAATGTCTATTAACCGGGTGGATAGCCCGGAAGAAGTATTACAGTCAAACGAAACGCGCGAATTTTTTATCCTTACCGATGAAAACGAAGATGGTCAATTAACCCTTTCCATTCGCCGTATTGAATATATGCGGGCTTGGGAACGCGTGCGGCAGTTACAAGCAGAAGATGCTACTGTCCGTTCTGGCGTATTTGCAACCAATCGCGGTGGAGCATTGGTACGAATTGAGGGATTACGTGGCTTTATCCCAGGTTCCCACATCAGTACCCGCAAACCTAAAGAAGAATTGGTCGGCGAGGATCTGCCGTTGAAATTCCTAGAGGTGGACGAAGAACGCAATCGCCTCGTTCTATCTCACCGTCGGGCGCTGGTTGAGCGCAAGATGAACCGCTTAGAAGTCGGCGAAGTAGTAATTGGTACTGTTCGTGGGATCAAACCCTACGGTGCTTTCATCGACATTGGCGGCGTCAGTGGTTTACTGCATATTTCTGAGATTTCTCACGAACATATTGATACACCTCATAGCGTGTTCAATGTCAATGATGAAGTAAAAGTTATGATCATTGATTTGGACGCAGAAAGGGGTCGCATTTCCCTATCTACCAAGCAGCTAGAACCCGAACCCGGTGACATGATTAAAAACCGAGATTTGGTTTACGATAAGGCGGAAGAAATGGCTGCTAAGTATCGCGAACAGCTATTAGCCAAGCAGCAAGGTGCTACTGCTGCGGCTACACCAGGGGAAGTTCTTGCAGACGAAGATATTCCACCAGCAACAGAACTTGACGAAGATATTCCAGTAGTTGCGGCAATTGAAACAGAGATTCCAGCAGCGACGGAAATTGAAGAGGAAATTCCAGCAGCTATTGAAGAGTAATAGATTTTTTCTAGTTTTACTTGTTTTGAAGTAAGAGTATCAAATGCATTTTATAAAGAGGGTTTTTCCCTCTTTTTTTATGTGGAGAATCGGTGAAAGTTAAGAATTGGAAGTAGTAGAAGTTAAATATTATGGCAACCATAAAATGTAGAAATATCACTTTTGATAATATCCAAGCAATTTTGTTTGACAAAAACGGTACTCTAGAAGATTCAGAAACATATTTGCGATCGCTCGCACAAAAAGCAGCGAGGTTAATAGATGCTCAAATCCCTGGAACTGGGGAACCCCTATTAATGGCATTTGGCATCAATGGCAATTTTCTAGATCCCGCAGGTTTAATCTCAGTAGCAAGCCGCCGCGAAACAGAAGTTGCGGCTGCGGCATATATTGCCGAAACAGGAAAAGGATGGTTTGAGTGCTTAAAAATAGCCCGTCAAGCTTTGGATGAAGCGGAAAAATACATTGGAGAAACTCCTTCACCACTGTTTGTAGGTAGCCTAGAAATTTTGAAATACCTGCGGGAGGGTGGTCTAAAACTTGGCATTCTCTCGGCTGCGACAACTGAAGAAGTACGCAATTTTGTAACCAATCACCAATTAAGTAATTATATCCAGTTAGAAATGGGCGTAGATGAAGGGCCAAGTAAACCAGATCCAGTGCTATTTTTGCAAGCTTGCCAAGCTTTAGGAGTTGAACCGAACGCTACCTTGATGGTAGGTGATTCAGTTGGTGATATGCAAATGGCGCGTAATGCTAAAGCCGCAGGTTGTATTGGTATTACTTGGGTCGGTAAGTCAGATAACGTCCAAGGTGCAGATGTGATAATTAATCAACTTGATGAAATCCAAATTTTAGAAGATTAATTTAACCTGAGTTTAATGAACTCAAAAAAAACGGCAGTTGGGGCGTTTTCTGCCAGATTAGTTTTTAGATGGCATAGAAATCATCTATGTCGCAGTAACGAGTAAGGAGGATTTTTGCTCCCCTCTCCTGGAGTCAAAATCACACTCGTCGAAGTCACGTCAACTTAAGGTTTTTGGCGCTAACTCAAGCGTATCGATCTATGTTGCAGAATTTCTGTGTCAAATCAATCAAGATATCCTAGTATCCATCTATACCTGATAAGAGCCTTTTTATTTTATTCGCAAAAATCATATTAACTTAACATATCAAGATAGTTTTGCAATCTTTATTTAGATAGATCGTTAAAAAATCCGTAATATCTCTAATAGAATAAAATAGTAAATTTTTTAGAATCAGGGTAAAGGCATTCTGTAATCCATGCCCAGCAAGGGTTAAAAATTTAGTACCAAAAAGAAATAATGCTTAAGCCTTTTGCCCAGTAAGCATTATACAAATAAGATACATTTACCTTGTTTTTGAGAATAAAGACATTGCGATCCAATCGCAGTCTTAACTAATTTTCGATCATTTTTTATTGGTGTAAGCACATGAATTTTCAAAGCTCTGCTTCACCTGTCATCATTTCTGATTCTAATGATGTCAAAGCTGAAATGTCTTATGTTCAAGGAATAGAGCATTTAATTGAGGTTGTTCAAGCATTGTCACTAGCACGGACGCTAGAGCAAATCATGGAGATTGTACGAAAGTCTGCGCGTGAGTTGACTGGGGCAGATGGGGCTAGTTTTGTGCTACGAGATGGAGATCAATGTTATTACGCAGATGAAGATGCGATCGCTCCTTTATGGAAAGGACAACGCTTCCCGATGAGTATTTGCATTAGTGGGTATACAATGCAAAACCGTCAGTCCGTTGTGATTAGCGATATTTATGGAGATGAACGGATTCCATTTGCAGCTTACCAACCAACTTTTGTCAAAAGTTTGGCAATGGTGCCGATCCGAGCGTGTAACCCCATCGGTGCAATTGGAACATATTGGGCAACGTTATATCAGCCAACGGTAGAAAAAGTAAAGTTATTACAAGCATTGGCAGACACAACGGCTGTTGCAATGGAAAACGTGCAGATTTATCATGAATTAGAACAAATAGTCCACAATCGAACTGCTGCACTAGAAAAAGAAATAGAGGGGTATCAAAAAGTTGAGGCAGAAGTTAGACGCTTATCTATAACAGATGAATTAACCGGAGCGTACAATCGACGAGGCTTTTTTATATTTGCAGATCAACAATTAAAACTAGCTCATCAGCTACAAAAGCCCTGTTGTCTCTTATTTATAGATATAGATGGATTGAAGCAAATCAATGATACGTTTGGACATGAAGTTGGAGATCGTGTAATAATAGACGCCGCAGACTTACTAAGCCAAACCTATCGAGATTCTGACATCGTTGCCCGATGGGGGGGTGATGAGTTTGTTGTATTCATTCCTAAATGTTCAGATCGTATGAATGCAATTAGTGTTCGCTTACAAACTAACATTGATTTATTTAATCAGAATTCAAGTAGAAATTATCATCTATCAATGAGTATTGGAGTTCAAGAGTGCGTTATCAATGAAGATGTTTCATTGGAAAAACTCATATTCCAGGCAGATGAATTGATGTACCAGCAAAAACGTGCCAAGCGAACTTCTAGCAATAACAACAGCAGCTTTTAATTCTTTAGAAAGCATATCTAATGTTAATACTCAGCTTTTTTATCTCTTTTTTCATTCCTGACAGTTCTTCCGCTATCTTGACCTAATTCTCAATTTACACTTTTTAGCTTTGTATTCGTTTAAATTACGTTAATTTGTTGCGATGATGTTGGCATCCTAAATTAGGATTTTGCAGTTGATTGCTGGACAATATCATCAATTTTTTAGTTAAGAGTTTTAGGTATAAGTTCCTGCTCTCTCACTTTTTACCGTTACAGGTTGTGACTCTATTTTTTAGTTAAAAGTTTTAGGTATAAGTTCCTGCTCTCTCACTTTTTACCGTTACAGGTTCTGACTCTATATCCTCTATCTTATTAAACTCTCCAGCTTGCCAGCTATCTGTTGTATCTTTGATAAAGCTGGCAATAGGGATCGCAATTAACAAACCCAGTACTCCTCCTAACTTTGCGCCCAGCAATAAAGAAATTACCACCCACACAGGATTTAAGCCAGTCAAATTGCTGAGAATTCGAGGTGCAATAATATTAGAATTAATTTGATCGATCGCAACAGCTACACCTAATACTTCCACCCCTAACCAAAAATTTTGCAGCGCTACCAACAAACTTACTATAGCGATACCTACCCCTGTACCAAAGGGGAAGAGTGAAAATAAGCCAATACCAATACCAAAAAGTAAAGCTAGGGGAACTTGCAGCGCCAAAAACACCAGAGTAATTGTCACCCCTAACACAGCTCCCAATGTTGCTTGACCGATGAAGTAATTGTGGAAATCCTCTCGTAGTAATTCCCGTACTCTTGGCCCAATATTAGGGGGAAACCACTGAAAAATTCCGTCCCAAAGACGTTCACCATTCAATATTAAGTATATAGTCAGCACTACCGCCAGCAGCACATTGAGGACAATACCAATGGTATCGACAGCAAAACCAAGAATTCTACCAGTGAAAGACTGAAGTTGGTTAGATAATCGTTCTAGAACTTGGGTGAATAAACCACTTAAATTAATCGGAAGTTGCTGTTGACTTAACGCCCAATCTTGAAAAGCTTGCAGCTGCTGAGTACCAGAATCAATCCAACTGGGCAAAATATTAGCCAGTTCAACGAGTTGTTGAATAATCAGGGGAACTAAGGTAATGCCTAAAGCTACTAAAACCACCAGAGTCAAAAGTAACACTCCCCCGATCGCTAAGTTGGGTTTTACTCCTTGTTCCTGGAGAAACTGGATTGGATAGTTCAAGACAAAAGCTAGTAGAATGGCGGCGGCGATAACACTAACTAAGGGTTGAAAATACTGTATAAGTTGGAGCAATAGCCAGCCATTGAGAATGGCAATGGGAAATGCCAATCCTATAGTTAACCATCGCGGCAGTTTGTTTGCTGATTGCATTAGCGATCACCTCATAAGAGTTCTAACTTTATTTTGGCTTCTAGGGATGTGGGGAGCAGGGGAGCAGCACTTCGGCTACGCTCAGTAACCAAGGAGAAGTAATTTGCAGTAAGTCTTTTCCCTCTGCCTCTTGTGCCCAATGACAAATGACAAATGACAAATGACTAATCTCCAAATTATGTTAGATTTTTCTCAATAAAATCCAACATAATTTTCTGATGCATTGCCCCTAAAGGTCGCACTTCGCCAGCATTTTGTGAATAACAGTTACCTTGGCGAATATTTTCTGGCGTAAATAAGGCCATATCCCAGCCCTCATTCAGAACCAATTGATTTAATTCCACCAAGAGTGGTGCATGAAAGACATGACGAACAACTCTTTCGTTGGGATAACAGCCAAATTCAACAAAGGGTGGTAAATTATAACCGATTTCTTCTAAAATTTCTCGTTTTACCGCTACATCTGGCGTTTCACCAGGTTCGATGTGACCGCCAAATAGCGCCCAGTAACCAGGGTAGAGAATACCCGGGATGTTGTCACGCAGTTGCATGAGAAACTTGTTTTTCTGATAGAGAATTGCGATCGCTACGTGCACCTGTTGATTGTTCATATCTTTATTTTTAGTTTTTAATTATTCTTCTTCTAAATAAACTTCCCCCAATTCTTTGCCAGCTAAGGGAATACTTCGGTAGCGAACTTTACCCTTAATTACAACTTCTGAACCTTCACCCAGATTTTTTTGATTGGTGACAACCCAAATTTTGCCCGTTGAGTCCTTAATTTTATAAGCCCACTGTTCGATCAGGGGAGCTTGCTTTTCTACCTGACCTTGGATGTAAACTATAGCCTGATTGTCTTGTTTTGGTTTAATTTCTCCAATTGGAGTGACATTTGTACCAATTTTTAAGCCGGCGCCACGCAAACCAGGCGATGTCAAGTTACCACAACTACAAAGTCCTGCGATCAGGAAAAAACTTAACCCCAAGCGGTAAGGAATAATACTGTGCCCGTACAAGAACGAAAGAGATAAATTTCTTATTTGTCGCATAAAAGCCACCAATTTATTTTGGGTATCGGGCATTGGGCATTGGGCATTGGGCATTGGGCATTATTCTTCTCCTGCTCTTCCCCACTTCCTAATTCTTTATTCTTCAGATGATGCCGTTGATCTGAGAAAATAAACATTATGGATTTACTGTGAGAGAAACGCTACGACATCAAACAGCAACACAATAATAGTCGAAAGTCAAGAGTTATGAATCAATATTTTCATTTTGGACTTTGGACAAAAAGCGAACATAGCTGGGAATTTTCATGGAAACAAAAACTGCCAAAATCCTTGATGGTAAAGCATTAGCTGCAAAAATTCAGCAAGAACTTTCTGTTGCGATTACACAATTACAACCAAAAATCGGACGACCACCTGGTTTAGCAGTGTTGATGGTTGGTGATAATCCAGCATCAGCGGCTTATGTACGCAATAAAGAAAAAGCCTGCGCTCAAGTCGGGATCGCTTCTTTTGGTAAGCATTTTCCTGCCGAAACTACCCTTGAGGAGTTAGAAGAGGTAATTGCTGCACTCAACCACGACAAAAGAGTGGATGGCATTCTTGTGCAATTGCCCTTACCTAACCACCTGGATGCTGTAACTCTGCTACATCAAATCGATCCCGATAAAGATGCTGATGGACTGCATCCAGTTAACTTGGGGCGACTAGTACGAGGAGAAACTGGGTTACGTAGCTGCACCCCGGCTGGCGTGATGCGGCTTCTACAAGAATATGAGATTCCTTTGCAGGGAAAACAGGCTGTAGTGGTAGGGCGCAGTATTTTGGTGGGTAAACCGATGGCGCTGATGCTATTAGAAGCTGATGCCACAGTCACGATCGCTCACTCGCGATCGCATGACCTCAAAACCATCACCCAAAATGCTGATATTCTAATTGCAGCAGTAGGTCGTCCCGGATTGATCTCTGCTGATATGGTGAAACCGGGCGCTGTTGTGGTAGATGTGGGGATGAATCGCGTCACCGATGCTAATGGCAAAAGTCGTCTCATTGGCGATGTCCATTTGGAATCAACTGCTGATATCGCAGGATTTATCACCCCAGTTCCTGGTGGTGTTGGCCCGATGACTGTTGCCATATTGTTGGCAAATACATTTGCTAGCTATTCTAGAGCGGCAAAAGAAGAAAAAGTAGTGAAGAGTGAGAAGTGATGAGTTAAAAGTTGAAAGCGATCGATTAAAAGTTAAGAGTTATTAACTCCTAACTCCTAACTCTTCATTTTTTTCAGTCCCCCTGCACCTTAAAATTGTGACGTATAAGGCAAAAATCGCAAAATGTCAGGAATTAAAGAATGGTAGCAACTGATAACGTCCAAAAGACACCACCAGAAGAAGCCACATTTAACTTAGCAGCTTATTTAAAAGAGCGACAAAAGCTTTGTGATAATGCTTTGGATCGGTCTATCTCGGTCATTTATCCAGAGAAGATTTATGAGGCGATGCGCTACTCGTTATTAGCTGGAGGTAAGCGTGTACGTCCCATTCTTTGTCTTGCCACCTGTGAAATGATGGGTGGAACCATTGACATGGCCATGCCAACAGCTTGTGCTGTGGAGATGCTCCACACAATGTCGTTGATACATGACGACCTACCAGCGATGGATAATGACGATTACCGTCGGGGAAAGCTGACGAATCATAAAGTCTATGGGGAAGATGTAGCGATTTTGGCTGGGGATGGCTTGTTGGCTCTTGCTTTTGAGTCTGTTGCCATTGAAACCCCCCAAAGTGTTAAGAGAGAGGTGGTCTTGCAGGTTATTGCCCGTCTTGGCCGAGCCTTGGGGGCAAGTGGTTTGGTCGGCGGTCAAGTTGTCGATTTAGAGTCGGAAGGTAAATCAGATATTTCCTTAGAAACCCTAAATTTTATTCATAAACACAAAACAGCCGCCCTTTTGGAAGCTTGCGTAGTTTGTGGCGGGCTGATTGCTAATGCATCACCTGAAGATGTGCAGCGGCTAACCCGTTATGCTCAAAATATTGGGCTAGCATTCCAAATCATCGATGATATTTTGGATATCACTTCTACTCAAGAGCAATTAGGTAAAACAGCTGGCAAAGACCAAAAAGCTCAGAAAGTCACCTATCCCAGCCTTTGGGGACTTGAGGAATCGCGCTCAAAAGCCCAAGAGCTAGTTAAAGAAGCTTGTGTGGAATTAGAACCATTTGGAGACAGAGCTAAACCACTCCAAGCGATCGCTCATTTTATTATCAGCCGTAATAACTAGTAACGGTTTGGGTAATTCGTAATACTTGCCAAAGGCGAGAAGCAAGCTACGTAATTCCTATACTGCAAGCGTTTCATTGATTGGGAATGGGTAGTTTATTTACACCATAGTGTACTACTACTGCCCAGCGAAATTAAAAATTCACTGATTCAAAATTACAAAAGCTTATCAAATCAGCTTTTAGGTTATTTTGAATCGCTGGTCTTTTTCTAACGTGATAGATTAATTTAGGAATTTTGGGTTGAATCTAAATGTTTCCTCAACCAACAACTGCTGCTAATATTTACTAACCTAACCAAAATAACATGCAGGACATAGGCAACATTTTAGACAACCGGGTACTGCTGGTTGCTCTGGTAGCTTGTTTAATTGCTCAAGCATTAAAGCTCGTAGTTGAGATCGTCAAACATCGCAAACTGAATGTGCGTGTTTTGGTGACAACCGGAGGTATGCCCAGTGCCCATTCGGCTCTGGTTACGGCTCTAGCCGCTGGTGTAGGGCAAACACTGGGTTGGGCATCTCCTGATTTTGCCGTTGCGATCGTTTTTGCCATCATTGTCATGTATGATGCAGCCGGAGTTCGCCAAGCAGCTGGTAAGCAAGCTCGTATTCTCAATCAAATGATTGATGAATTATTCCATGAAAAACCAGACTTTAGCCAAGACCGTCTGAAAGAATTACTCGGACATACACCAGTTCAAGTAATCGCTGGATCGGCTTTGGGTATAACCATCTATTGGTTAGCTAGGTCTGCTTATTAAACTAGAGTAATAAATCTTTGTTTGAGGGACTATTGATAATTAATAACTGGTAATTTGTCAATCAATTTTGGATTTTGGATTTTAAATTTACCCCGTGAATAAATTGAGGGAATTAAGGATGAAAGGATTTGTTCCAAATAACTTGCTTCACGCAAAGCGAGTATAAATATATTCGCTGAAAACCCTTTGAAATTTTAAATTTAAAATCACAAATTAGGTCAATTGACAAATTACCACTCTGGTATGTCGCATCAGGATACCAGTGAACTTAAGATCGCTAAAACCGCACAGTCGAGCGCAGCAGAATCACTTTACGACTATCTACTAGGCTGGCAACGAAACCGCCATTGTTTAGCTTTTGCAATGTATTATACGCTTCAGTTTGGTTAGTGGTATGAACTGCTAGCAAGTAAGGGCGTTGTCCATAAGAAACAAAACCGACGTTACCTCCGACCAATTGCTGCACACTATTTACGAGTTCTGGACGGTTGTAATAATCTACCAATACTGCATAACCTTCTCCTAATGCTTGAGGATTATAGCTGACTGTCTGCTGAGGTGGTTTGGGCTGTGACTGTGGCTGCACATCTGCCGTTGTCGTTGGTCGAGTGGTAATTATGGCAGACAAGCCAACAATATTGCTGACATATCTTGCCCAACGATTGGCGTCGTCAATTTTGTTAAAGCCCCCAACTCGCGTCACAGTTTCGTTGAGATATTTGCAGGTGATAGTTTTCAGTTCAGGTGGTAAGGCGCTACGTAACTGCTTTTGATTATTTGTTGTGGGACTGACTACTAATAAAAGATACTCACCCGCATTTGGTGGTTGACAAGAGGGAATGGTTTTTTGAGCAAGTACAGAACTCATGCCACCAATCAACCCTACAATCGCTAATCCTAAAACACTTGGGAAATTCTGAAATCTATGCACAAAAGTTAGATTATGTAAATTAAGGTGTCTTAGAAGATTTTATAAGAAAAAAGCTGAAAACCTAGCTACTTCAGTATGGTGATGAAATATATGTCAAAAAATATATTTTGTTACTCAAAAATAAAATTAGGGAGTGGGGAAGAGGCAGAGGGGCAGGGGAGCAGAGGAGACAAGGGGACAAAGGGGAATTATTCAACAAGTCTCTCCCTTGTCTCCCCTATCTTCCTTGTCTTTTCTCCATACCCAATGTCTAATGCGCTATGCCTAAGATACGGTAGTAAGCGATGCTAAAGCATCTGGTATTGCCTCAGAAGGAGCCTGGAATTCTCCAGTAATTACGTACTCTAAACGCAGTTTTAACCAAGTAATAAATTGAGGATTTGTAGAAATAATTGCTACTGCTGGTTGGGGACACTTCGCTTTTAGCTCTTTAAACTGCGGTGCTTCCAAGAAAGCTGGTTGCTCAACTAACCAAAAATCTATTTGTTTTTCTTGTTCGTGGTAGTTACGAGTGCGTTCTTTGAGAACTTCGTGTATCGGTTCTTCTTCAAGAAGAAAGCGTTGACTTGCCAAAACGTAATGGTATGTTTGCATTTTCATCCTTTGGTTGCTATGTGAATAATTTCAGGGTACAGTGACTCTGTACCCTGACAAAACTAACTTTTCTGGGATTTCTTGAACCAAGAGCTGAACGGACAAGCACTTTTTTGGTTTTCAGATTTTATCTGTTTGCCACCAGATGTTAGCTTTTCCAAGAACAGATTATTGTCGAAGTAATGTTCTAAGGAAATAATCTTCAAGTCATCGGTAACTTTTGCAATGGTCATGCCGATAATTTCTATCGTCTCTCCAGTAGGTGCATGGTTTTTGTATTCTCCGTTAAAATGTCCCCAATGCCGCCATTTAAATGTTACATTCGGTGGCCCTGAGAAAACTTCCAGCACTTCCCAAGGAAATCCTTGAGGAAATGTTGTGTGGAAGACTTTTGCGGATGATTCAAAGCTTTCTTCTGAAGCCTTATAATGCTCTGAATCAGCCATAAATAAATTGTAAGTACCTTGGGCTGATAAATCTGCTGCGGTATACTCTACTCCGCCATTGGTACTGACGCGAAAGTTGTCATTTACAATAGATAACCACTCTTGCGGGTTAGCTTTGAAAGATACCTCCATCTCAAAGGTTCTCACCAAGTTTTGCACGATCGCTTCCAGTGTTCCTTCAAGATGATTATAGATACTTTCTTTAGCAAGATTCTCTTTTGAACGGGAATAATCAGGCGGTGTCTGATAGCGCCACTCGACATCAGTACTTTCTGCTATCACCTTATCCCGATCCTGTACCCAAAGTGGCAGGTTGTTAGATTGTGTTGCGCTCATAGAAGTTTTTGCTGAAGATTCGATCCCAATTTCTAGATTTCGCAGTGACAACCCCTCTTTTTATATAGGGAGCAGGGGAGGCAGGGGAAGCAGAGGAGCAGAGGAAGCAGGGGAGCAGGGGAGCAGAGGAGAATAATTAATACCAATGCCCAATGCCCAATGCTCAATGCCCAATGCTCAATGCCCCATTCCCTCTTATAGCTTGTTTCATCTCGCGGACTGCCCTTTCTATACCTACTAATGCTGCCCGACTGATGATAGTATGACCAATGTTTAGTTCTTCCATACCTGGAAGCGCAGCCACCGGATAGACGTTCCAGTAGGTGAGTCCGTGACCAGCGTTAACTCGCAATCCGGCTTGAATCGCTTGTTCACACCCTTTTGCTAATATGGCTAATTCTCGCTGGCGATTTGTTTCATCTTTAGCCTCAGCATATTGTCCGGTGTGTAATTCAATAAACTGCGCCTGTGTCTTGACAGATGCTTCAATTTGTGCTGGTTGGGCATCGATAAATAAACTAACTGGAATGCTAGCGCTTTGCAATTTATCGACTATCTCACCTATTCTAGCAATTTGCCCGACAATATCTAGTCCGCCTTCTGTTGTGACTTCTTCGCGCTTTTCGGGGACTAAAGTCACGTAATCTGGTTTGATATCGAGAGCGATCGCCAGCATTTCATCTGTAGCGGCCATTTCTAAATTAAGATGCGATCGCACTGTTTGCCGCAATATTCGCACATCCCTGTCTTGGATATGCCGCCGATCTTCGCGCAAATGCACTGTAATTCCATCAGCACCCGCTAATTCTGCCAGCACCGCTGCCGCGACTGGATCTGGTTCCACCGTCCGCCGCGCTTGCCGGATAGTGGCGATGTGGTCAATATTAACGCCAAGTGTAGCCACCCCAAGTTTCTCCCAAATCCACAGTCCTCAGAACTTGATTTTACCGGAAATAGTGAAAGTTTTGCTTGAGATGCTTACGCTCAAAAGAAAACTGAGTTAGCAAAAGCTTATTCTTGGGCAAACTACTTTAAATAAGTAGCTGATTTCACAAGAGTTGATGAAGTATGAATACAGCAGTTGAGCCGATGGACAAGCTTTTGAACTATCAAATTAGCGAACAACTTTATGCAGGCTCTAGAACCGTAGTTTACCGTGCTATTAGAGAGGCCGATCGACTTCCGGTTGTGATTAAACTGCTCCAGCAAGAGTATCCTACCTTCAATGAACTGCTGCTGTTCCGTAATCAGTACACTATTGCTAAAAATCTTGATCTACCCGGTATTGTTCGTCCCTACAGTCTGGAACCTTACCGCAACAGCTATGCTTTGGTGATGGAGGATTTTGGTGGCATTTCCCTCAGAGATTGGCTCAATAAAAAAATGGCGAGCAACCAATATACTCTGACAGAGTTTTTGGATATTGCGATCGCTCTAAGTAATATTCTTGACGGACTATACCGCCATCAGGTTATCCACAAAGATATTAAGCCTGCCAATATCCTCATCAACCCGGAAACTAAGCAAGTCAAGTTAATTGACTTTAGTATTGCCTCTCTTTTACCTAGAGAAACCCGCGAAATTCACAGTCCCAACGTCTTAGAAGGTACTCTCGCTTACCTTTCTCCAGAACAAACCGGGCGGATGAATCGTGGAATTGACTATCGCAGTGATTACTATTCCCTCGGCGTTACCTTCTATGAATTGCTGGCTGGACATTTACCCTTTGAGTCTAACGATCCGATGGAGTTGATTCACTGTCATATTGCAAAGCTTCCAAATCAATTCAAAATTCAAGTTGCGCTGGAAGCGCACCAAAGGTGCGACTCAAAATTCAAAAATGAAGAATCTATTCCCGAAGTTCTTTATGAGATTGTGATGAAATTGATGGCGAAAAATGCTGAAGACCGCTATCAGAGTGCATTAGGGCTGAAATTTGATTTAGAAAAATGTTTGTCTCAATTGCAAGAAATTGGCAGGGTTAAATCCTTTCAATTGGGTGAGCGGGATATTTGCGATCGCTTTATCATCCCAGAAAAGCTCTACGGTCGCCAAAGTGAAGTTCAAAGCTTATTGAATGCCTTTGAAAGAGTCAGCCAGGGAAGCACTGAAATTATGTTGGTAGCAGGCTTCTCTGGAATTGGCAAAACTGCTGTGGTGAACGAAGTCCACAAGCCAATTGTGCGACAACGAGGTTATTTCATTAAAGGTAAATTTGACCAATTCCAGCGCAATATCCCTTTCTCTGCCTTTGTGCAAGCTTTTCGAGACTTAATTGGGCAACTGCTGAGTGAAACTGACACCCAATTCGAGCACTGGAAGTCCAAAATTCTCTCTGCTTTAGGTGAGAACGGACAAGTGATGATTGAGGTGATTCCAGAACTCGAAAGAATGATTGGTAAGCAGCCTCCTGCGCCGGAACTCTCTGGGAGTGCAGCACAAAATCGCTTCAATTTGCTGTTTTTGAAATTCACTCAAGTTTTCGTAGCACTAGAACATCCATTGGTAATTTTTATTGACGATCTGCAATGGGCAGATTCTGCTTCTTTAAAGTTAATCCACTTGTTGATGAGCGAAGTTGACATTGGCTATCTACTATTAATTGGTGCTTATCGAGATAACGAAGTCAATCCAGTACACCCCTTAATGCTAACTTTAGAAGAGATTCAGAAGTTCGGCGCTACAGTCAATACAATTACCTTAGCTCCCCTCGAGCAAATATCTGTCAATCATTTGGTTGCAGATACATTGACTTGCACACTAGCATTAGCTGCACCGTTAACAAAGTTGGTATTGAGTAAAACCAAAGGAAATCCTTTTTTCAGCACCCAGTTTCTGAAAGCGCTACATCAAGATCGACTAATTACATTTAATTTTGACGCTGGTTATTGGGAATGCGATATTGCTCAGGTGCGAGCGATCGCTCTTACTGATGATGTAGTAGAGTTTATGGCAATTCAGCTTCAAAAGTTGTCAATAGAAACTCAAAAAGTTTTAAAATTAGCGGCTTGTGTAGGAAACTCTTTTGATTTAGCCACATTAGCGATCGTCCATGAAAAATCCCAGGTGGAAACAGCCGCAGACTTTTGGAAAGCTGTCCAAGATGGTTTGATTATTCCTACTAATGAAATCTATAAGTTTTATCAGGATTCGTCATTGGTGATTAGTGATTTGCAAAGGACCAATGACAAAGGACAAATCACAGGTTACAAATTTCTTCACGATCGCATTCAGCAAGCTGCTTATTCACTAATTCCTGATAACCAAAAGCAAGTTACTCACCTGCATATTGGGCGTTTGCTGCAACAAGCAACGACTGCAAATGAACGAGATGAGAAAATTTTTGCGATCGTCAATCACCTCAATCAAGGGGCGGCTTTGATTAGCGCTCGGCAAGAGAAAGAGGAACTCGCGCAGTTAAACTTGGCGGCTGGACATAAAGCTAAGGGTGCAACAGCTTACGCAGCAGCTTTAGACTATTTCAACACAGGTATTGCTATGCTAACGAGTAATTGCTGGCACAGCCAATACAATCTCGCCTTTATCTTGTATGAAGGAGCAACAGAATCAGCTTACCTCTGCACCGATTTTGAACAGATGGAACAGTTAGCTGAGGTTGTCCTGAATCATGCCCAATCCTGGCTAGATCGGGTAAATATCTACAACATTAAAATCCAAGCTTGCATCGCCCAAAATCAGCAGCTAGAAGCATTGCGACTAGCACGGGAAGTGCTAAAGCATCTGGGAGTGCATCTGCTTGAGCAACCCACCCCAGCAGACATCAAACAGGCACTAAGGCACACCCAAACCTTACTCAATGATCGGTCAATTGAATCTTTGCTGGAATTACCCCAAATGACTGCACCAGACAAAAAAGCGGCAATGGTGATTCTATCCACCGTTCTTTCTGCTGCCTATCAAGCTGCCCCAGACTTGTTACCTCTAATCAACCTTGCTCACGTCGATTTATCCGTGCAATATGGGAATGCACCAGAATCGACTCATGGCTATGTGATGTATGGGTTGACATTGCTGATTGTGTTGGGAGATATTGACGCGGGCTATCGGTTTGGACAACTAGGGATGAACCTGCTGCAACATATCCATGCCCCTAAGTTAACCGCTAAAACCATTTTTGCCTTCAACAATTTCCTCAGACATTGGCAAGAACCTGCAAAAGATACCCTGGAAGGGTTTCTAAAAGCCTATTCCAGTGGATTAGAAATCGGTGATATTCAATATGTCGCACTCAGTCTTCTTAGTTATAGCCTCACTGCCTATTTGAGCAGTCAGGAACTATCTTCTCTAAAGCAAACGATGGAAGCTCATCGCCAGGTGATGCAGCAAGTGCGCCAGGATACCTATCTCCACAAGCAAAGTATTTACTATCAAGCTGTACTCAATCTGTTGAAGAGTACGCCCGAACCCGATCGCTTGTATAGTGAACACTATAATGAGGATGAAATGATTCAGCTTCACCTCAAAACTAATGATGTAGTAGCACTATATCAGATTTATGTCAATAAAATGCTCCTTTCCTACTTGTTCCAACGCTATCAACAGGCATTAGAAAACGCCAAGCTAACGGAACAGTATTTAGGTGCAGGGAAAGGACTGATGCACATTCCAATCGTCTCTTTCTACGATGCACTAGTTCGATTAGCGGTTTACCCAACTGCCAATGAGACAGAACAAACAGTCATTATAGAACGGGTAACAGATCATCAAGAAAAACTTAAGAAATGGGCAGCTCATGCACCCAGCAATCAGGCTCACCGCCATGCTTTAGTTGTCGCAGAAAAATGTCGAGTCTTGGGAGCAAAAGCAGAAGCAATTGAGTATTACGATCGCGCCATTGCCAAAGCCAAAGAAAACGAATATCTCAATGAAGAAGCTCTTGCCAATGAACTTGCAGCCAAGTTTTATTTAGAATGGGGCAAAGAACGCATTGCTCAAGAGTATTTGATTAATGCTTACTATTGCTACACTCGCTGGGGTGCTAAAGCCAAAGTCAATGATTTAGAACAACGTTATCCACAACTACTAGCTCTTATCTTACAACAGAAGCGTTCACTACTCACACCCAATGAAACCATCGCAAATATTGACAGCATTACTATCTTCCACCCAAGTATTAATAAATCAGTAACATCTAGCAGCAATACATCAGCAATGCTAGATTTGGCAACAGTTTTAAAAGCCTCTCAAACTCTTTCGAGTGAAATTGAACTAGATAAATTACTTACGAAGCTGCTGCAAGTAGTGATTGAAAATGCTGGAGCAGATAAGTGTGCGTTACTACTGCTTAAAGAAGATAGATTGCTAGTTGAGGCGATGGCTCAAGTTGGGCAACAATCAACGGTGTTACAGTCCATTTTTGTGGAAGATAGTGCAGACGTTCCCCATAGCCTAATTTACGCCGTTAAACGCAGCCTAGAACCTACCGTTATCTTTGATACAACATTGCATACGGCGCTAATAGCCGATCCCTATATTATTTGTCAGCAACCCAAAAGCTTGCTGTGTACGCCGATTCTCTATCAAGGGAAACTCTTAGGGATTTTATATTTAGAAAACAATCTGATGACTGGGGCGTTTACTAGCGATCGCGTCGAAATTCTCAATTTATTATGTACTCAAGCTGCAATTTCCCTAGAAAACGCTAGGCTTTATCAGCAAGCACAAAATACTCTAGAAAACTTGGGACAGACTGAACAATTTTTGCGGTTAATTATTGACAATATCCCACAATCTGTTTTCTGGAAAGATTGCAATAGTGTTTATTTAGGCTGTAATCATAAGTTTACGCAAACTTGGGGTCTAGGAGTGCCAGAAAATGTTATTGGGAAAACAGACTACGGACTTCGCTGGACTAGCGAACAATCAGATTTTTTTGTAGCGCGCGATCGCCGCATCATTGAGTCTGGAGAAGCGGAACTCAACATTATCGAAACCGTGCAACAAGTAGATGGAAAACATAAGTGGTCTAATACAAATAAAATTCCTCTAAAAGATAGAGAAGGAAACGTTTTTGGCATCCTCAGCACATCTGAAGACATCACTGAACGCCAACAAGCGCAACAATTGTTACAGCAGCAAAAACAACAGTTGGAACAAGCATTACAAGAACTCAAAACGATGCAATTGCAAGTGGTGCAAAATGAAAAAATGTCTGCCCTTGGCAATCTGGTAGCAGGTGTTGCTCATGAAATCAACAATCCTGTGGGCTTTATTGCTGGTAATATTGAACCTGCCAAAGATTATGTTAAAGATTTGTTTGGATTAATTAATCTTTATCAGCAAAATTTTCCCAATCCCGGTTTAGATATTCAAGATGAAATTGATGCCATCGACTTGAATTATTTACGCGAAGATTTGCCTAAATTACTAGACTCGATGAAATTGGGTGTTAACCGGATTCGTAGCATCAGTACAAGTTTGCGAACCTTTTCCAGAGCAGATAAGGATTATAAAGTTCCTTTTGATATTCACGAAGGCATTGACAGTACTATTCTGATTCTAAGACACCGTTTAAAAGCTAATGAAAACCGTCCAGCAATTGATGTGGTGAAGAATTATGGCAAGCTACCCTTAGTAGAATGCTTTGCTGGACAACTTAATCAAGTGTTTATGAACTTGTTAGCAAATGCTATTGATGCGCTTGAACAATACAATACAGAACGCAGTTTGGAAGCGATTCTTGCCAACCCCAATTGCATCACTATTCAAACTCGTGTAGTAGATTCAGGTCAGAATGTTTTGATTAAGATTGCTGATAATGGCGTGGGGATGTCACCAGAGGTTAAACAAAAAGTATTTGACCATTTATTTACTACTAAGCCTGTCGGAAAAGGCACTGGATTAGGATTAGCGATCGCTCGTCAAATTGTGGTAGAAGCACATGGAGGTTCGCTTTCCTGCACTTCAGAAGTTGGAAAAGGTACAGAATTCGTCATTCAAATCGCTACTCAACAACAATAATAAGTGCTGAGTTCTGAGTGCTGAGTAATTTCCACTTTACTCGGCACTTTTCATTTTTGCTTTTTAAATTGTAGTTTGAAGGAAAGCGACGATGATACTTAAATTGCGGAAAATCTGGATGAAAATAAATTCCCGATGGAATGCCAATATCAACAAAAAATACTACTCATTTAAATGGCGATCGCGAAAGTTTATATTATTATCAATTGTGATAATTCTATCTATTAGCATTAGTGCCACAGCTATCACTAGTTACAAGATTGTTAAGGGATTGCTGCTCACTAGTCTCAAAGAACAAGTACTGTTAAAAACACGGCGAGGTCAAGACGATATAGATAACTGGTTAGCCATTCGGAAGACAGAAATTAAAACTTTGGCAAATTCTACTGTGGTGCGATCGCTCGATTGGTCTGTAATGGAACCTTACTTGCAATCTGAGTTGAAGCGGCTGCAAACGTTTTTGCTCATGGGGTTGGTAACACCGGATGCTGCATTAATTAATACTCACCACGATCATCTCAATGTTAAAGACCGAGAATTTTTTCAGCGGAGTATAGCGGGTGAAACAGTAGCAACCGATCCAATTATTGGACGCACAACTAAACAGTTACAGATTCAGATTAGTTCGCCGATTCCTGCTGAAACAGGCATAAAGGCAGCAGGTGTTTTAATGGGAGGAATTCCAATTAACCGAGTCGTTGAGGCGATCGGCAATTTACATCAAGGTAAAGTCAGCTATGCCTTTGCGCTGAATTCTCAAGGAGTTCCCATCGTCCATCCCAACAAAGAACTAATTGGTACACCCGAAAAAGCTGCCAAAAGTTTTCTGAACTCGCGCAATCCCAGATTAGTTGAAATTAGCCAGAAAATGCTAGCTAAACGCACAAATATTGAATTGGTTCAACTGGATGGTAAATGGAGCTATATTGCTTACACTCCTCTAAGAGAAGCAAATTGGTCAGTAGCGTTAATTGTGTCAAAAGAAAATATTGAATCGCCATTACAGGCGTTGAACCTGTTGGCTACAGTTTTGGGAGGATTGCTATTGATTGGGTTGATTAGTGCGTGGCGACAGGTGCAACTATACGAACAGATTCGCGATCGCGCCTTGATTTCTAGCCAGCAGGCGCAACAACTCAGCAAAACCTTGAAAGAATTGCAAAATACTCAAGCTCAACTCATCCACACCGAAAAAATGTCTAGTCTGGGACAATTAGTGGCTGGAGTGGCACATGAAATCAATAATCCCGCCAATTTTATCCATGCCAATCTCAACCATGCCAGCGTTTACAGCCAAGATATCCTCGATTTACTCAAGCTTTATCAACAAACCTACCCAAATCCTACCCCCGAAATTAGCGATCGCTCTCAAGACCTTGATATTGAGTTTCTAGCAGAAGATTTACCCAAATTAATGGCATCAATGCAAGTGGGAACCAAACGCATTCGTGAAATTGTACTGTCGCTGCGTAATTTCTCGCGCCTCGATGAAGCAGATATGAAATTTGTAGATATTCACGAAGGATTAGATAATACTCTGATGATTTTGAACCGTCGCCTTACAGCCACGCCCAATCTACCAGAAATTCAGATCGTTAAGCAATACAGCGATCTACCGCTAGTAGAATGCTACGCAGGGCAACTCAATCAAGTATTTATGAATGTTCTCGTGAATGCGATCGATGCACTAGAAGCAGCCAGCCAAAAACGAAGTTTTGAGGAGCTTAAAACTAAGCCTAATCAAATTAAGCTCCAAACCCAAATTGACAAATCAAGTCATTGCGCGATTGTTCAGATTTACGATAATGGTATTGGGATGTCAGAGAATGTCAAGCAACGAGTATTTGACCACATGTTTACTACTAAACCTGTGGGTAAAGGAATCGGATTAGGAATGGCGATCGCTTATCAAATTGTTGTAGATAAACATCGAGGGACTATTGAAGTTGATTCAATCCCAGGATGTGGTACAGAGTTTACCATCCGTATTCCTTTAACAAGGAAAAATTAAAAATTGCTAACAAAATTGAAACAGTCAAAGATTATATCAATAAGTTTTTTTGGCTAATTTCTACACTCATAGTTAGAGGCGATATACTTTAAGAAAGTTGATTTGTAAATTCCATCTGCTACATACAATTATTACTATATCAACTCTCTGAGGTAATATGCTTTTAAAACTGCAACAAATCATTGTTAAACCTGGTCAACAAATGTTACTCCAAGATATTAGTTGGCAGCAGTTAGAAGATATTTTAGCAGAAATGGGAGAAAAGAGTGCGGCACGGATTTCTTATAGCGATGGTTGGTTAGAAATTATGGTTCCGCTACCAGAACACGAAAAAGATAAAGAATATATTGGTGAGTTAGTGAGAGTTTTATTAGACAAACTCAAAATTGATTTTGAACCTTTTGGCTCCACAACACTAAAAAATGAGCGAATGCGCCAAGCAGTAGAACCAGATACAAGTTTTTATATTCAAAATCAAGCTGCTATAATTGGCAAAAATCGTATTGATTTAAATATAGACCCACCACCAGATTTAGCAATCGAAATTGATATTACTTCTCGCACTCGATTTCAAAATTATGAAATTTTGGGAGTTCCTGAACTTTGGCGACATACACAACAAGGTTTAGAAATTTTATTGCTAAAAGAAGGGAAATATATAAAATCTGAATCTAGTCCTAATTTTCCTGGTATCCCAATTGTTGAATTAGTCAATGAATATGTTGAGCAGTGTTTAACAATTGGTAGAAGTCAAGCTATGCGTAATTTTAGAGATTGGGTAAAGAATAATTTATGATAAAAATCTAAGGCTTTCTGAGAAAGGCGATCGCTCATGACTACCGAAAACAATTCAAGAGCCATTCTAGACTGGGAACACCCCACACCGCCCACAGATTTAATTTTTGATGACGGAGAACCCTTAGAATCAAATCGCCACCGTATTGCCATGAATGTGTTGATTCGGTCATTACACCAAGCTTGGATTGAGCGGAATGATTTTTTTACTGGGGGCAATATGTTTATTTATTACAGCAGTGCCCAAGTACGTAACCAGGATTTCCGTGGCCCCGATTTCTTTGCTGTCTTGAATGTGGATGGGACTAATTCTCGTCAAGGTTGGGTAGTGTGGGAAGAAAACGGTCGTTATCCTGATGTGATTGTAGAATTAATGTCACCATCCACAGCCAAAATAGATAAGACTGTTAAGAAAGACCTTTACGAACAAACTTTTCATACCTCAGATTATTTTGTTTATGACCCCTTTGACCCAAATTCTTTGCAAGGGTGGCATTTAGATCATAATCAGCAATATCAATCTTTGACACCGAATGAGCGTGGTTGGCTGTGGTGTCAAAAGTTAAGTTTATGGTTGGGAACCTATGAAGGAACAATAGACAGAGAAACAGCGATATGGTTGCGGTTTTACGATGTAGCTGGCAATTTGGTTTTGTTAGCAGACGAAGCTGCTGCTGCACAAGCACAAGCCGCAGTCACGCAGGCGGAAATTGCTGTTGCACAAGCACAAGCCGCAGTTGCACAAGCCGAAGCTGCTGGTGTACGAGAAGAAGCCGCAGCTGCAAAAGCGGCTCGTTTAGCAGCTAGATTGAGAGAATTGGGTGAAAATCCAGATATTTTGTGAGAAATTTTGGCTTTTCTGATTTGTTTGGACTACAGTTTTGATTTGTAGGAGTAATATATGAAGAGACAAGTTATTATCTATCCAGGAGAAGATAGTTATTGGGTGGCTGAATGTCCTAGCTTACCTGCTTGTATCAGCCAAGGGAAGACGAAAACAGAAGCTATTGCCAATATCAAGGAAGCTATTGAATTATATATTGAAGTTTTACAAAAAGAAGGTCGTCCTATTCCAGAAGATCATCTGGAAACTGTTTTAGTTGATGTATGAGCAAGTTACCTATCCTTTCTGGTCAACGGTGCATCAAAACTTTGGGAAAGGCTGGTTTTTATGTTTTGCGACAACGGGGAAGCCACATTATTTTACGTCGGGATGAGCCATTTGCTGAAGTGGTTGTCCCTAATCATCAAGAATTAGACAAAGGAACTTTACGAGCAATTATTAGACAGGTTGGGCTGAGTGTTGATGAGTTTATCGAATTGCTGTAAGTAAAAGACTGGATGCGATCGCTATTTCCAAATTTCACAACAAATAAGTGCGATCGCTATTTTTAAATGTCAGAATGGGTAAGTGCGATCGCTATTAAGTAAACCTGCAAAATTAAGGTTTAAACGGTACAAAGTCATATTTATCAGTACCAGGAGGCTTTTGTTGAACTTTGACTAAGACGAAGGGATTATCTTTATCTTTGCGATCGCCTGATGGTAAAAACTGAATCCTTCCTGTAGCACCATCAACTGAAAAAGCTTGACTGTGCAGCGTCTTTTGCAGTTCCTCACGGCTATTAGTATTACTGTTCAGCAAACCTGCAATGATTGCCTTCGTGGCATCATAGCTTGTCGCCGTTCGCCAACTCACCGGAGCTTTCCATAATTTTTGAGAATCATTGACAAACTTAGAGTTGGAGTTGGAAGGATTATCAATATGCCAGGGAATTGCTACTACCATCCCCTCAGCTTGCTTTCCTAAAGTGTCTAAAGTCTTTTTGCTGAAAATATTATCTCCTCCGAGTATATTTAACTGGTGATTATTCACCTGAATTACTTGGTAAACTTTGTCTCGTGTTTCTGAATCCGAGATTAACATCAACACTTCTGCACCTTGACTCATCGCCTGTTTTACAGCATTCTCTGCAACCAAATTAAAACTAATTAAGTCAAATTGATTTTCCTGCGATACTTGTCCACCCTTTTTTTGAACAGCCGTAACAAACTCATCTTTTAGCGACCTGCTATAGAGATTCCTAGAATTAAAGAAAATCGCTGCTTTATTTTTGCGCAACTTTTTCACCATATAATCAGCTAATGTTTCTCCTGCTACTTGATCGCTAGGAACTGTGCGAAAAATATAGGGTCCAAAATTAGAAATATTAACAGAAGTGCTAGTAGAAGAAATAGCTACAAGTCCTTTAGTGTTATAGAGAGAGCCTGCTTCTATGGTAGCATCGCTAGAAGCAGCACCTACTACAGCTAATACTTCCCGATCTTCAATTAAGGCTTTCGCAATTTGTGTAGCAGTGCCTGGTTCCTCGTTATCATTGGCGATCGCCACCTGCAATAGTTTGCCATCAATACCGTTATTCTTGTTTACTTCATCTTGAGCTTGAGCTACACCACGTAGTATCTCTTTTGCTAAATTTAGGTCTGTGCCAACAGGTACGCTCACAGCAATTTTAAGTCGATTTTCTTTTTGACGAGCCTCAGCATTATTCAAGTAAATCAATGCTTCTGGATCTGTGAGATTAACTTTACGAGATGAATTGAACTTCTCAACAGCAAGCTGACACTTACCCTCTAAAAATGCGTTTACTCCAGCTTCCTTGTCTGGATTCGTATCTTGTTTTAATAGAATTTCTTCACCTAAGCTCATTCTGTCATTCAAATTATACGCATCTTTAGTACATAAATTTATTGGAGTCTGAACTATCGGTTGAGGCGTATTTGGGGTTTGGCGCAGTAAAAAGTAGACTAAAATACCACCAAGAAATACTCCAATTATGCTGGTTCCCACATATTGTAGAAAATTGCTATTTCGGAGACGTGAAGGTGGAAAAATTACTGGAGATGCGATAAGTGGCTGTTCAACAATTATCGGAGCTTCGATTAGAGCTATATCTTCATCTCTGAGTCCCAATGCTTGCTGAAGACGTTTCAAATTAGTGCGAGTTTTATCACTGGGAGGAAACCCAAGTTTAATCTCATTGCGGAACGCCTGTTCATATCGCTGCAATTTTTTCTTGTAGACTTCCACAGGTTCTAAAACCTTAGTTTCAATTGCAGCAGCCTCCTCAGATGTTAGTTCCAGTTCCTCTTGTAGTCCTTCCAATGCAGCGCGACCCGTAAAAGAAATCTCACCGTTACCACTCTCTACCCAATACTCAACTTCTCGACGATATTTGAGCTTAGGATCATCTATAGGTGCTTTAGCAATATTGATTTTATAGCCTTCTTTGATGGCATATATCTCCGGTTTCATTGCTGGAGCAACTTCTTGAACTTTACTTTTAGCGTACTCATGCAATTCATCAACCGAAATCCAACCATTTTCATCTCGGTCTGCTGCACCAGTCTGCAATCCCTCAACTATGTAGTGCGTGTAAGTTGAGGTATCTGCTCCTTGCTGCTCAAAAGAATATTGGGTTGAAGTCGAAGATGTGAGAACAGCCCGTCCTTCTCCACCTAATTGGTTCTTGACATCCACAAAACCCTCTTCTTTAGCTGCCATACCCTCGGCAAATGCCCCACTGAAGCAACAATCAAGAATCACTACTTGGTGTTTAGAGCGGCTATTGGTCATGAATTTATGCACAGAACTAGCTGCTACTGCGGTTGTCTCAAAAAGTCTCCCTTGTAAATTTTTGCGGGTGTTGCAAGTCGCAAAGTAAAGTTTACCGCTCTCATCTTTAATGCCATGACCAGAGAAAAATAACAGTACTAGATCGTCTCTTTGACGACTATCAAACAAGGTTTCAATGGCTTCCTCCATTGCTTGTCGTCGAGGATTTACTAGCACTTTTACCTCATCAAAACCGCCAATCTCTGAGTTTTGCAAAACTCGCTGCATCGCTTCAACATCTTTGGCTGCTGCTGGCAATAGAGTAAGACCAGGCTCATACTCACTGACTCCTATTAGTAGTGCTACTTTCGCCATCTTCTTATTCTTCCTTAATGCTGGGATTTCTCAGTTACCTGCGATAAACTTTTGAGCTTGTTCAATGGCGGCATTTAACTCTTCCTGACTGCTAGCTTTCACCTTCAGTTTTTTGCCGTTAGCTTCAACTTCCAATTCAATAGTTTTGTTACCCAAGCGATCGCCCAAAAATCCCAACAATTTCTTAAAATTGGCAAGGCTCACCTCTGCTTGCAACACCCCCACCAAAAAACTGCCAACAGACTTGGCTCCTTCGGGTATTTCTGTAACTGCTACTAATTCAGCACTTTCTACATCTAAGTCTTTGATTTCTCGCAGCAGATTCCGTGCTTCCAGGTCTTGCTCCTCTGCATTTAAGTCTGGATTAGCAAGAGTGAGCGTCAGTTTGACATTAGATTCAGAACTCATTTTGTGCCCTTTTAGGTTTTTCAGCAGTTGATGGTCAATAGTATTTCTGTAGTATATCGATTGACATCACTTCTTCTATGTAAATTTCCTGAAACTTTTTCAAGATTTTTCCAAAAACTCATAAAATTCAGGTATAAATCTGGTATAAATACAGAACATCCCTCTTCAATAGCTTCCAAACTTAAAGGCAATCAACAGTATTTAATCTGACAAATTTTTTCGATACAGCAATTTGTTTTACCAACGCTTGCGATCGCAAAGTAAGTTAGTGAGTTTGTCCTTGCAAATTCTTTAGAAGTGATCGCTAGATCAAACTATTACAGAACAGCGAAAATTCAGCGACTATCTTAAATAAGCAGACAAGGGGCTTTAGCCCCTTGTTAAAGGTAGGCAAACTTGCGCCACAGTTGTCAGGTTAACTAAAACAAGTCCAAATCTGTCACAGCACCAATACTGCTAGAAGACACCAATTTGGCATATTTCGCTAGTACGCCTTTAGTGTAACGCGGAGCCGGAGGTTGCCAGTTGGCACGACGACGGGCCAGTTCTTCTTCAGATACGTTCAATTGCAACAAACGAGCGGGTGCATCAATAGTAATACTATCGCCTTCTTCTACAAGAGCGATCGCACCACCAACTGCTGCTTCTGGTGCAACATGACCAACCACCATGCCGTAAGTACCGCCAGAAAAGCGTCCGTCGGTAATTAATCCTACAGCATCACCCAAACCAGCCCCGATAATTGCCGAAGTGGGAGCCAACATTTCCCGCATTCCAGGGCCGCCTTTAGGCCCTTCGTAGCGGATGACTAGAATATCACCAGCTTGAATTTTACCCGCCAAAATTGCATCTAAAGAGGCTTCTTCCGACTCAAACACCCGTGCAGGCCCGGTAATTATTGGTTTTTTCACCCCAGTAATTTTGGCGACAGCTCCTTCCGTTGCCAAGTTACCTCTGAGGATGGCTAAATGTCCTTGAGGATACATCGGGTTATCCCAAGTCCGAATCACATCTTGATTGGCGGATGGTTCTTCTGGGATGTCTGCTAATATCTCTGCAATGGTTTGACCGCTAATGGTGAGACTATCACCGTGTAATAAATCATGCACAAGTAACATCTTCATGACTTGTGGAATACCACCAGCTTTGTGCAAATCTGTAGCGACATATTTACCGCTTGGTTTTAGATCGCACAAAACGGGAACGCGAGCGCGGATAGTTTCAAAGTCGTCTATAGTTAACTCCACATTAGCGGCGCGGGCGATCGCCAAAAAGTGCAGTACTGCATTGGTCGAACCACCGACTGCCATAATCACAGAGATAGCATTCTCTATAGATTTGCGAGTGATAATTTGCCGAGGTAAGATTTGTTTGCGAATCGCTTCGACTAACACAAATGCTGATTTTTCGGTGCTGTCGGCTTTTTCGGCATCTTCTGCCGCCATTGTTGAAGAATAGGGTAAACTCATCCCCAGCGCTTCAAATGCTGAAGACATGGTGTTAGCTGTGAACATTCCTCCACAGGAACCAGCACCAGGACAAGCTCGACCTTCAACCTCTAATAATTCCTTTTCGTCAATTTTTCCAGCACTGTATTGACCAACAGCTTCAAAAGAACTGACAACAGTTAAATCGCGTCCGTTGTAGTGACCGGGTTTAATTGTACCACCGTAAACGAATATTGCAGGGATATTCATCCGAGCAATCGCTAGCATTGCCCCTGGCATATTTTTATCACAACCGCCAATGGCTAGCACACCATCCATACTTTGTCCGGTACAGGCGGTTTCAATGGAATCGGCAATCACTTCCCGCGATACTAAGGAATATTTCATCCCTTCTGTTCCCATCGAAATCCCATCGCTAATGGTAATCGTACCGAACACTTGCGGCATTGCTCCGGCGGTTTTAATCCCAACTTCTGCCCTTTGTGCCAGTTGATTTATCCCCATGTTACAGGGAGTGATCGTACTGTAGCCGTTGGCAATGCCCACAATAGCTTTATTGAAATCTTCATCTTTAAAACCAACTGCACGCAGCATAGCTCGATTAGGCGATCGCTGCACTCCTTGCGTTACAACTTGGCTTTTCAAATTCTCCGACATCTTTTTTCCTTCCGTGCCATCATCGCAACTGTTGCGATTGTATTACCTGATGATTTTCTCATGCCTGGGCGGTGCGATCGAATATGAGTAATTCTCTATGTTTCACCGTGTCTTTTGGTCAGCCCTAATTAGAATAAATCTTCATCTAAGCGTTTGTGTTAAATAGGGATGATTCTTATGTGTATAGCATCTAGAGTGCCGGAAAGACACGAATTTAAATATGAAAAAAAGTCATTGCCCCAAGGTGAGGCTCTGACTTTCCACATTTATAAGCTTAGTATATTGATATTGATTCCGGTGCACAGATGGAGACACTCTAACTTTGCACTAGAGTTCTTCTTCAAAATTATATCTGCCTTGAAAATAGTGACTAGGGATTGAGGACTAAGAAAGAGATATTTTCATTCTCTAATGCCTTCTACCTTCTGCCTCCTGCCTTATTTTCAAGGCAGGAATATTAAATTAAAGAATGAAGTCACTTGACACTACTTGTGGTGCTCCTATAAGCCGAATTTGAAACTCAGCCGACCGATCCCCATCAGTGCTACCTTCGATAATACCTCCTGAATAACGGATTTGGCCGGGTCCAGAGAATTGGGCACTTCCAATGAAAGTGAAAGCTTGGTTGCCCCCAATAGTGGAGTTGGCATCAATATTAAATAGATCGATGCGATCGCCTGGCAAGCCCCCATTTCCACGAAAGTCAGTGATTATGTCGCGTCCTGAAAGTGGAGTATCAGAAATTGAGTTGTACTTGAAAACATCATTACCCGATCCTCCAGTGAGAATATCCTTTCCACTACCGCCAGTCAGGACATCATCCCCAGTACCGCCATTGAGGGTATCGTTGCCAGCACCACCGTTAAGAATATCATTGCCAGCGTTACCAAAGAGGCTATCATTGCCACCACCAGCGTTAAGGATACTCTTGCCACTACCACCTATAAGGGTACTGTTGCCACCACTAGTATTAATGACATCGCTCTGACCATTATTGCTACTACTGCTACTGCTACCGCTACTGCCACCGCTACTGCTATAACTACTAGAGCTGGCGCTAACACTGCCGCTACCGGAGGAGATTGATATTGAAGTTGCCATTGATGAGTTTCTCCTAAACTTAGAGGAAAAAAAATTACCTCTTTACTTTTCCATTATAAAACGGCATTGCTGATTAAGAGTATGAATTTGATTTCCTTCAAATGCATAAAGCAAACAATTTAAAACATGGAATTTGGGAATTCCATACTTTCATTCAGCCATGCCGACAAAACCAAGTCAAAATATCAAGAATTGGAGTATATTGTTGAACAAACCTGATTGGAACAGTCCTTTACTATTAAGTTTGAATATTTGAGAGTATTTGAGAATATTTAAGAAGTGCTAGATGTATTTGATGATATTTATATCAAATTTGTACCAAAAATCATCTGATGCCTTTGTACCTTATATTTTCAGTTGTTTCAGTTGGAAAATACTCAGAAATAAGATATTTTTTTCTACGTAATTATATATATTTGATAACATTAGTACTGTATTTATAATAACAATATATGGAATTACACTTCAGCAAACTTTTTTATTATAAAAAAGAATAATTAACTATTTTATTCTCCGATCAGAATAAAATAGAAAACCTTTGTCCAGGTAGAGTTGGTGAGAGCATATTGATATTTGTTTAGTGGTTTCTGTAGTTATATATAACAAATAATTGCCAATAAGTTAAAAGCTTTGTGAAACACATGACACAAAGAAAAATCTAAAGATTTGTGTAAATTGATAACAAATAATTGCCAATAAGTTAAAAGCTTTGTGAGACACATGACACGAAGAAAAGCCTAAAGATTTGTGTAACTTGAAATCGTTCCCAGTCTGAAGACTGGAAATGTATTTCGATAGGGCTGCTGCCTCTGCTAAAGCCATTAGAGACGGAGCCTTCCAGGATCTAATTGGGGCTGTATTTTAACTTAGTGCCATTCTCTTGTTAGACCAGTGCGACGCTGAATAGGCCGTCGTAGGCATCGCTGCACCCCTAACGTTACAATTTGGCTATTGTGGCATCATCACAAGTTTTGCGATTGATTGTATTAACAGATTTTCTCATACATACGCAGCATTGGTCATTTGCTATTTTTTACATGTGCTTCTGTTAGGTACAGTTGATATGAGCAACTTTGTGAGTATTTAACTGTGCTTGATTATAGCGATATCATTGTTGACAGCTTAAAGCCTACTGCATTTTCTCACAGTTGGAGTAGGTTTGGCTTTGCACCTAAATTATTCTTCAATATTAGACTGTTTGCATAAATCATAAATAAAAACCCTACTCCTAAACGCTTGCTCTTAGAAGTAGGGTGTTTAGCGCTTTTGCAAGAGACTTTATAAGCTGCGCTTACAAGGAACAATGAAAATGTCTTTTCCTCCTGCCTCCTGCCTTATTTTCAAGTTAGGTCTATTAGATTAACGTGAGTTCGACGAGTGCTATTTTGACCTCTCCCCCAGCCCCTCTCCTATCAGGAGAGGGGAGCAAAAACTTTTCTTTTCTCGTTTTCCTCCCTCTTCTTACCCAGACGCTACGCGTTAGCTTTTTAAAAGAGGGAGGCTGTCCGGGAGAGGTCTGTCGAACTCACGTTAGATTAGATTAGAGGATGATGTCGCTTGCCACTAATGATGGTGCTGCTGTCAATCCAATCTCAAACTCAGGTGACAGATCCCCATCAATGTTAGCTTGAAGAACACCTCCTGAATAACGAACCTGACGGGCTGCTGAGAATGCGCCAGCACCGATGAAAATAAAGGCTTGGTTGCCCGCTACACTGGAGTTAGCATCAATGGTAGATAGATCGATTTGATCGCCTGCAAAGATACCGTTTCCAACGAAGTCAGCGATAACATCTCGTGACAAACCAGTAGGACTATCTGAAACTGAATTGAAATCGAAAATATCGTTGCCAGCACCGCCAGTAAGAGAATCAGTCCCAGCACCGCCAGTAAGAATATCGCTGCCAGCACCCCCATTTAAGGTATCGTTGCCAGCACCGCCAGTGAGGAGATCGCTGCCAGCATTACCATTAAGGATATCACTGCCAGCATTACCGTTAAGGGTATCGCTGCCAGCATTACCGTTAAGGATATCGCTACCAGCATCGCCATTTAGACTATCGTCACCGACATTGCCGTTAAGGATATCGCTGCCAGCACCCCCATTTAAGATATCGTTGCCGGCATTGCCGTTAAGGATATCGCTGCCAGCACCCCCATTGAGGACAGGACGAAAGATTAGTGGGGAACCGTTGATGGTATTGTTGTCATTAAAAATGCTACCTTCGATAATTGCCATTAGTAAGTTTCTCCTGAACTTAGAGGGTAAAAAATAACCTCGTCACTTTCCAATCAGAAAACGGTGTTGCTGATTAAGAGTATGAATTTGGTTTCCCCCAAAGGTGTAAAGGAAACAGTTTCAAATATTAAATTTTTAAATTTACCACTTTCATTCAGCAATGCCGAGAAGACAAAGCAAAAAAATAACGAGTGGAAATAGACAATTAAACCACACCTGATTGGAACAAGTCTTTGGTGTTAAGTTTGAAGATTTGACAAGCACTAGATGTATTGATGATCTTGGCATCCAAATTATGCCAAGAGTAATGTCATGTCCTTATATCTTTACTGTTTGCAATAGTAGGATGATATGAAACAAGCTGATTTACTCCTACAGAAGCGCATAACTTTTAGAGCGTTTTGATTTTATCCACAATTACAACACTATACTATTACTTTCAAGCCTAGTTTTTTCTATCTATAAGAAAGAGTAATTATCCCTTTTTTATTCCTCTCGCGAAAACAAAATCTGAAACCTTTGTTCAGATAGGGTTGGTTTTGCTTTTTGAGATTTATTCGATGATTGATCTAGTTATATATAAGGAAATAATTGCCAATACACTTAAAAACCTTGTTAACCAGCGCAATCGCTACATCCCTTGCGTCACAACTTGCCTTCTCAAATTCTCTGACATTTTTTCATTAAGTGGCATCATTGCAACAGTAGCGATTGTATTACCTAATTTTCTGATATATACGCGGCGCAATTTAATAACTATAAACTATCAGAGAGGCAAGCTAAACTTATCTCTATTTCCAACTATTGAATTATCAAAATTCTGCATTCTGCCTTATTTTCAAGGCAGATAATATTAAATTAAAGGATAATGTCGCTTTCCACTAGTTGTGGCGCTCTTACAAGCCGAATTTCAAACTCAGCCGACAGATTGGCCGTCAATCCGATTGTTGCCATCACCAGCGTTAATCGTATCGTTGCCATCACCGCTTTGATTCCTATCATTGCCAGAACCAACTCTAATCGTATCGTTACCGTCAAATCCTCCATAAATCATATTGTTACCATCACCGCCGTCAATCGTATCGTTGCCCGCTCCACCGTCAATTGTATCGTCACCAGATCCGCCAAGAAGGCTATCGTTGCCCCTTGCGCCGTTAATCGTATCGTCGCCAGAACCACCATTAATCGTATCGTTGCTAAATCCGCCCCTAATCGTATCGTTACCATCAAATCCATTAATGAGATAAGGAAGACTAGAAGAAGGATTACCAAGAGTGTCAGGGCGATTAGTACCGTTAATGGTTGGCATAGTGAATTTATCCTGAATTTAGAGGGTAAAAAATTACTTTGTCACTTCCCCAGCGGAGAAATAACGAGTAGGAAGATATAACAAATTAGACCTGTTCTAATTAGGTCTTTGCTGTTAAGTCTAAAGATTTGAGAAACACTGGATCTATTGATGATATTGGCATCAAAAGAGATTGTGCCAAGAGTCATCTTATGTCCTTGTCCTGATGAATTCACAGTTTCTAGAAGCAATCTGCCAGCAAATAAGCAGATCATTTCCTACGCAATTGCATAGGTTTTAGGACGTTATTACTGGATTCAGAATAATACAGAGTACGATACTACTTCAAGCTTAATTTTTCTATCTTTAAGAAATAATAATTAACTCTTTTTTGTTACTCTTGCGATAACGAAATATAAAATATTTTTTCAGATAGAGTTTTTCGATATATCATTCATGGGGAAAAAGGCTTTTCCGATTTTTGCACAGATGCGGTAATCATAAGTAATTAACGGGACTTCATATCACGGTCAATACTTTGCGGATCAACCCAACAATCTCTTTTTTGGTCTGGGAGAAAGGTTACTGGGTTTGGGGGAAAGGTAAATTCAAACCTTTTCCCTTTCCCCTTTCCCCGAAAAGTATTGATTCACGGTACTTTTTTATTTATAAAAAAGTGGCATTCATTTATAAAGACTGAATGCCACTTTGGATTTCTCAAAATTCCTGATGATGCAGATATTTTATTTATCCAGGTAGAGTTATGCCAGTTACAGCGATCGCACCCGCAATCGCACTGGCACAAAGAGAAGTAATTGCTGTGCCAAATATCCACCATGCAGCATTGGCAACGGTTTTCTTGGTTTCTTCGGCTTGCTTTTTAGCTTGCTCTTGAATCGCTTTCAGGCGTTTTTTAGTTTCTTTCTGAATGCGTTCGGCTCGATGCAATACGCTATCTCGCGCCGATTCTATTTGGTTAATTATGCCGTTAGCATCCGCTTCGGAAATATCTTCACGAGAACTCAATACAGCAACTAAGGTGTCACGATCGAATTCACTGAGGCGATCGCGCAATGCTTCAAATCCGGCTTGGGGATCGTCGAAGACTTTTGCAAAGTCTTGCTTAATACCTTCATAGTTGAGTTCAGGAAGATTCAGGGAGTTGAGATAGTTGCGAACTTTGGCAAAAACTCCGTCTAGCACTGATTGCACTCTTTGCTGAATCTGCTGGAATTGTTCGACAATCGAGCTGCGAACAGAATCAATTTGATCGACAATTCGGTTAGCTTCCTCTTCTGAGATATCCTCACGTTGGGATAATAGCGCCACAATTGTCGAACGATCAAATTTCGCGGCGCGATCGCTTAAACTCCCAAGTCCAGCGCGGGGAGAAGACAGCAGCAATTGTAAATCGCGTTTGATTCCTTCGGGATTGAGTTCTTCTTTGTTGGTATTACGCAGATATTCTTCGAGATTGGCTTCAAAATCTAAAGCTTGTTGAGTGGTGCGCTTTGCTAAACGTCGTGGCGCTCTCAGGATATCACCAATAGCATCTTGAGCGCGATCAATGATTTGATTAACTTGCTCTTGGCTCAAGTCGCCGCGTTGACTCACGAGTTTTACTAAGGTTTCTCGATCGACATTAGACAAACGATCGCGCAGTGCTAAGGCTCCAGCTTGAGGATCGTCAAGTAATTTTTCCAAATCGGCTTTGATACCTTCGGGATTAAGTTCTTCCAAGTTGGTATTGCGGAGATATTCGGCGATCGCTTTTGTAGTTTTTTCGTACTGTTCTTTCGCTTGTTGCGGTACTTGCAAAATACTATCTCGGACTGCTTCAAGCTGATCGAGAGTTTGATTTATCTGTTCTTCGCTCAAATCTTGACGCTGACTGAGCAATTGTACTAAAGTATCGCGGTCAAATTGCGATAGGCGCGATCGTAAAAGGCTAATTCCAGCTTGCGGATCGTCTAGTAAAACTTTAAACTCGCGTTTGATCGCTTCGGGATTGAGTTCATCTTTATTAGTATTTCGCAGATAGTCTTCAACTCTTTGGCGCAGTTCATCGGCTTTTGCTTTTGCTTGTTCTTGCAATTCTATAGCACGATTCAAGAGATTATCGCGGTTGCGTTCGAGTTGACTAACAATATTATTAGCTTCCTCTTCGCTGATATCTTGACGCTGTTGAAGCAATTGTACAAAAGTATCGCGGTCAAATTGACCGAAGCGGCTACTTAAATCTTCAAATCCAGCTTGTGGATCGTCTAGCAATTTGCCAAAGTCCCGTTCAATACCTTCGGGATTGAGTTCATCTTTACCAGTGGAACGCAGATAATCTTCGATGCGGCTGCGGAAATCTTGCCCTTTTTCGCGACTTTGAGCCTGTTTGACAGTTTCTAAAACTTCCAGGCGATCGCTTTCCATTTGTTCGGAAATTTCTTTCACCCTAGCTTCGCTAATATCACTTCGCTGCTTCAACAAGTTGCTGAAATATTCTTGATTGATTTCTTCCAACTCTCGTCTCACAGTTGTTGGATCTGCATTTACGTCATAGATGACTTCTTTAAATTCATCTATTAAGGTAATTCGATTGAAGTGCCAAGGGAACGAATGCAATATGTAGTCTTCTACATCTGCCTTAATTGCGTTTTCTAATGATATGGGTAATTTTGCAGATACTTGCTCAGTTGCTTCATCTTTAAACTTTTTAAATTGTTCTGTGACTTGCTCGACATCGACATCTTGAACTTTTTCTTTCAGTTTTTGCAACTGAGTTGTAATTTTGTTCACATCGATATTAGAAAGGTTTACCCGTTCCAAAACTGCTGGCGCAGCTGCACTTAAGCCGTACTTAATAGCTTGCTTGATTATACCATTGCCATTACCGCCTCCGATTGTAACCAATTCTTGCAGCCGTTCGCTTAACCGATCGGAATTAAGTTCTTCAGGTGTAGCAGACTTGAGTAAATTAATTACTTGTTCGGTGGGATTTTTGCGATTTAAAGCTTGTTGCCATGCACCTTCAAATTGATCGGTAATGCTATTGATATCTTCTTGAGATAAATCGCTACGGCTACTGATTAAATCAACAAATGTTTGGCGATTAACGTTTTGCAATAGGTCGCTATTAGCAACAGATTGCAAATCTGTATCTTTAAGAAGTTGGTCAAATTGACTGCGGATTTCTTTGATATCCAGCTTTGGCAATTGCAGAGAACCTAAAGTACTTTGGAGAGTATTTTTAATACCTTCAGAATCAAAACCTGAAGTTAATTCCCGCCGGACTACGGCTGTAATATCTTCAGCAGTAGAAACTAACTGTTTTTTTGCAGTATTAGCACCGATGCCAGCAGTTGCCGTGCCCATCAAAGTTTGAAAACCAGAAGTAACAGTATTAGATATAGAACCAATTAAAGAACCTACTGCTGATGAACCTAACCAAATTACTAGTGAAAAATAGGTAGACCAAATGACTACACCAATAATTGCTCCTAAAAATGCGCTTTCGATTAGGCTAAGTTTTACTGCTAAAAAACAAGCAATAAATAATGCGATGCTAACGGTTATTAACGCCCAAGTACCAACTTTAGCTTGACTTTTACGAATTGTCTTACCCAAACCTTCAGATTCATCATCAGAATCTGCATCAATTTCCCAAGATGAAATTCCGACAGCTACTGAAAAGTTTGTCAATAATAATTGAAAGGCAAATGCCATCAAAACCCCAGCTAGCAGTGCTACCAATAATTTAGGGCCAGAAAAAACAACTGATGCTTCTTCTGGAGTTAGTACTTCTTGAGCTAAAGTTACTGGTGCTAATCCAAAAGTTAGCCAATTCCATCCCAAAATAGTTAGAACACCTGGAAACATAAGACTTTCTCACTTTTACTCAACTAAATACCCATTTATTTCTAAAATGGATTGATTCTTTTTCAGCTTAATTATCATTAATATAAAATGCTACTTTCATAAGTAATAGTTTTTTTTATCAAAAGTCGTATTGACAAAAATAAATGCTTATCTTTATCCAACAAAATGTACTTTTTGCTCTGTTAAAAGGTTTCTAAAAATTTCACTTTGTTTTATATATAAAAGTAAAGTTTACAAAAATATATTTACTTATGCGTCCGATTCCAAAAGAGTAACTTACAATACCAAACTTTCAAAAATGTTTTTTGTCTCAATTTGTAGCAAGACTAAGAAGTAAATCATTAATAATATTAACCTTTATAAAAAAACTTATATTTTATTTATATTTGATTTTTTTACTAAAGTTTCTTTAGATAAAACTACCTATATCTAATGATAGAGATAAAAATTCTTCCAAGCGATTGATGAAAACTAAATAGAAACATGTATAAATAATGGTTACTACGAGCTATGAATTAGTAAATAATTGATTTTTGTTTGCTGAGGAGAAAGAATAATGGTAGTCGGTGTACATAAACGTGCTGTAGGTGTATTTTCTCATCGTCGAGATGTTGAACACGCCTTACATGAATTAAAAAAAGTTGGCTTTGACATGAACAGAGTTTCTGTCATTACCCAAGATGGTGACAGAGACGATATTGCTGGTGCGGATGTGAGCGATCGCGTTGGCGATCAATCTGACGAAGGTGCTAAAGTTGGAGCAGCTACAGGCGGTGCTTTGGGCGGATTGACTGGCTTATTAGTCGGTCTTGGTACTTTAGCAATTCCTGGAATCGGGCCAATCATGTTGGCTGGAGCCGCAGCAACTACCCTAGCTACAACTCTCGCTGGCGCTGGTATTGGTGCAGTAGCTGGTAGTTTACTTGGTGCATTAATTGGTTTAGGAATTCCTGAAGAACGAGCAAGAGTTTACGACGAACGTGTTAGACGAGGACACTATTTAGTCATTATTGATGGTACAGATTCAGAAATACTTAGAGCAGAATCAATTTTAAATCATCAGGGTGTGGAAGAGTTTGGCATTTACGACCACCCAGATGCGACAAATCCAGCCACTGGTTATGTGACTCCGGGTGCAACTGCGGGTTATAGTGGTGTTTCCAAACGTGCGATCGGGGTATTTTCTCATCGTCGAGATGCAGAAGCAGCAATTACAGAATTACGAGATGCAGGTTTTTCCTTGAATCAAGTCTCCATCATTGCCAAAGATACAACCGGTCATGGAATCGGTGGTGTAGATGTAGATAGAAACGTTGATACAGGTAATAAAGCAGACGATGGTGCAAAAGCTGGGGCTGCTACAGGCGGTGTTCTAGGCGGCTTGACCGGCTTATTAGTTGGACTTGGAACTTTAGCAATTCCTGGAATCGGGCCTGTAATTGCTGGTGGCGCAGTTGCAACAGCTTTGGCGACAACATTAGCTGGTGGCGCGATCGGTGCAGCAGCCGGTAGTATTGTCGGCGCACTCGTTGGTTTGGGAATTCCTGAAGACAGGGCGCGAGTCTATAGCGATCGCTTTCAAAGAGGTGACTATTTAGTAATTCTCGATGGTACAGAAGCTGAAATCCACCAAGCTGAAGCAATTCTTAAGCGTCGAGGTATTGAAGAATTTGCAATCTATGATGCCACTGAGATTAGTGACTATCGCCCAGGTTCCGACCGAGTAACGCATGATGACGCAGCAGTAGTCGATCCGATTCGCCCCAATTACTCAACAGAGCCTCATAGAAACGATCCTGCTGTAGTTATTGTCGATCGTCGTGATGAAGTACTTTAACTTAAAGTAGTTTTCACTCACACTAATTAGACAAAATTGCAGGAGCAATAATTTAAAAACTTTGCTCCTGACTATCAAAACTTGCTCCTCACTTTGGCCGTAAATATCAATAGATTTCACTTTCTGATTCAGAATTAAACCAATGAAAAAGCTAACCCCCTTCGTAATTAGTTGCCTTTTAGTGTTTGGTGTTGCTGCTTGTGATAACGCTTCTAAAACAAGTGAATCTGCACCCAACAATCCTAATGAGGCTCCCCAAACACCAACTGCAAAAACCACAGAAGCTTCTCAAAAAGACGCGCAAAGTGAAGTTCGTAGAAGACAACTCAATGAAGATATTCGCGCTCGCGAACAGCGCAATAATACCACTGGTGGCGATACAAAAAGAGCTAAAGCTGACTTAGAAAGTGAAGTTCGCTCCAAATTAGAGGCTAATATCCCCAAGAGTCAACTAACAGTTAATGCCGCAGACGGTGGTGTTGTTACCGTGGCTGGAACTGTCACCAATCAGCAAGAATTGGCTAAAATTGAAAAATTAGCTAAGGAAATTAAAGGTGTGAATAGTGTAGTTGTGAAAGCAACTGTTGCCAAAGTAACTAACTAAGGCAACTAACTAATAAATCCAAGCGAGCAGGTAGTGATAAACCGATTTAATTGCTCCTGCTAAACCTGAGTGGTCAGTAATAAGTTTAACTGACCACTAATCATTGACAACTGACAACCTTAATAACTATATTTTTTATTGATGCTCAGTTCAGTTATACAAAGTCTTGTAGTTACCAAACATAAAAACTATGGAAACCGAACAACAGCAACGTGAATCGATCGATGCTTCCTTATCACAAGGTACGCTAGCACTTGAAGGTACTGATACTGCAAACTTGCCAAAGTTACCCCCAGCATCCGAACCTGAATCTCAATGGCAGCAAATTAGCAGACAAATTTCTCAATTTTTAGAGCAACTGCCCCAATACTTAAGTGACTTTTTTCGGGACTATAAGCAGCCTCTAATAAGCGTTGCTTTAATTTTGGCAGCGATTATTACAGCTAGAGTAGTACTGACGGTACTAGCTGCAATCAATGATATTCCCCTACTATCACCACTTTTTGAGTTAGTTGGAATTAGTTACACCAGTTGGTTTGTTTTCCGTTATCTACTGAAGGCTTCAACTCGCCAAGAATTAGCCGATGAAATTCAATCACTGAAAAACCAATTCGTGGGCGAGTAAATTTTTTGTCCATTAAACAAGAGTTTACACGGGCAAATAGAATTTGCAGCTACGCAAACTCTCGTCCGGTTCTGTCGGCTTGGGTAAAGCCTTGTATAGTTGCAGTTTCTAATTGCCCTTTTTATGTTAAGTTGGCTTCAACTAAAACTCTTGTTCTACCAAGAGATGTTAATTCACAGTATTTAACCGGACTCAACCTTAGTGTTTTAGATACATCAAAAGATAGAGAATATAACATTATTTTTAAATTTAAGTCACTTCTCAAGATAGTAGCTTGGAGATCAGAAACAGCCTAATCTAGTTTCTGAAGTTATTTAATAGATTCTTTAACGAGGACATAAATTATGGCTAATGAAGCAGTTAAGAGAGATACAGATTCATCTGATAGAGCGGAAGTCAATAATTACGATCGCGGCATTATCCCTGCTGAAACCGCCGCTAGAATGGAAAGAGAAAAAGATAAGTTCAAAAAAACTCCCACGGAAGAACGGGAAGCAGAAGCACCTACTGACGATCAAACCGATTCCGAAAGTATACGTACCACTGACGGCTATACCGTAGATAATGAAGGTTTGTCTAATAACTATGCAATTGAACCGGAAATGTATTACGAAGAACCGGGTGATGCACGCCAGCAAGCGGCAGAAGATAAGGAACAACGTATCGAAGAACTTGGAGAAGTTAATCAGGATGAGGAAGGCAAGTTGACAGATAAAGGTGACAGCCGCGGTAGAGGCCCAGGAATAATTTAATTCACAACTCTTTTGCTGGGTGCAATTACACGTAAGAAGGCTAAATAGGTGTTTTCTAGAGACGCAATAATTGCGTCTCTAATTTTTTTTAGATTGTGTCTGGTTCGATAATCAGCGGCTCAAGTTCGCGATTATGCCATTGCCGCTGATACCATTCGGCAACCAAAGGACGGACAATAAACTTGGGCTGTTTATCGCCTTTAACATCAATACGTAAACCTGAATAAGGTCGTCGCTTCTGAGAACCTTGACCGTTGCGACCGATGAACAGATGCGATCGCGCCACTAATCTATTCTCCTCCATCAAATCTGCTCCCTCAATTCGCTGGCGCCGCAAACTAAACCCACTACCGCCACAAACAATCCAGTGGATATGAGAATCAGCGTGTCCCGTATCCATTGTTTCTAAGTGTTCCAAGCAGTGTGCGTGACCATTTATTACTAAATCTACCAAAGGACGACCCTGATTTAAGGAACCGATTTCTTTAGCTACCGCATCCAGTACCCCACGCAGGCGATCGCGAACAATTAGAGTTTGTGCTTGTTGCCACTTCGTCGCCTCAGTTACATAAGGAGGATGATGGAAATAAATTATCCTTCCTCGAACTTCAGAATTATTCCAAGATTCAATTAATCTTTGCTTGAGCCAATCCAGTTGTTCAGTGTCAGTCAGCGTTGTTTTATTAGTGGCTAGTTGCTTATCGATATCAACAATAATTTCTTCAATTTGTGACATCTTGGCATGAAAATCATCTAACTGATCTGCTTCACTGGGGTCTTCCGGTCGAAGTTTGGCTGAGGTTTCAATAATTTGCAGTTTTTCTTGCTCTAAATCTTCACGGCGTTTTTCTAAGAGTTTGCGATCGGCGTTACCTTTTTTTGTTTTCGGTAGCGGTGGTGGATCGTTAAAGGTATTAGAATCTAAAGCAAAGAAATCAATACCGCCGTAACGAAACGTGTAATAGCGATTAGGAAGGCGGGTGAAGTGCCCAGGTTGATAGGAAAGACAACGACCTGTATCTGTCTTGGCTGTGTAATACCGATCTAAGTGGCTGGCTAACTCTCCTGGAAGCTGAAACGCCTTTAGATAGTCGAGAAATGCCTTTGCGTAAGCGTCACCGCATCTTGAGCCATGTAAACCCACATCTAGGTCTAACCGCGATCGCAACAGCTGGCGAATGGGTAATGTTGTTAGGGATGCCAAGCTCAATAAAATCGGCAAGTTATAGTAATCGTGATTTCCCGGCACTGGTAAAATGGGCAGCTTAAAAACCATCTGGTCGTAAGCAATCCGTTTGCGATACTCTGTGCCGAAGATAAACTCTCGGTAAGGCTGAATGAAGTTTTGCTGGTAGTATTCACTCGATCCTACTAAATAAATCACATCTCCCGTATGCAACATAAAACGGGATTCGTGGTGATGGGGCAGCATAAGTTCAGCTACTTGTCGCTGGGGATTGTGTCCCCGGTGCCTGCCGGAACCACTATCACCGACAACTAAAAATGAGAACTCAGAATTGTCTGTTTGACCATCTTCCAAAACCAGCCGAGTTTGGTCAATGTCCCGTTCCACAATTAACGGATCTTGCCACCGTACCCGCTGATTCATTTTCCGAATTTTCTTAGCGATCGCTGGGTCAGATACAAGTTTCAATGCAACCTCTCCTGAGTTTTCAATTGAAGGGGAGCAGGGAGAGCAGAGGGGTAAGGGAGCAGGGGAGCAGGGGAGCAGAGGAGACAAGGGGGAATTATTGAACAAGTCTTTCCCTTTTTCTGGTCTACCTTGTCTTTTCCCCATGCCCCATGCCCCATGCCCCATGCCCCATGCCCCATGCCCAATGCCCCATACCCCATACCCTCATTCTTCTGCTGTATCTTTCATCTCAATAATCAGATTAGGGAGTCCCTCTAGTTTTTCGGTCGGCTCAACTTCTTCTACTAATGGCACGAAAATTCTTAAGCCTGCTGGTACACACTTAATTTCTACAGGTGTTGTGCCTACTATTTCACCATCTAGAACAACTTTTTGTGGTGGCTCTGTAGTAATTTTAAATTGTTTGGCTCGCAGGAAACCAATATCATCTCGTTCAACAGCGTTACCTGTGGAAGCCGTTTGAAATAGATGAAACGTGGCAGCGATCGCTCCTGCTTTGTTAGTTGGAGCTACAATCGTTAAATCTAGTAACCCATCATCATAAACCAGACCTGCTGGGCCTTGAGCCAAAACTGAAGTGGGAGGCGCGGCATTTGCTACCGTTACTGCACTGGCACTAGTTTTAATTATCCTATCTTCAGTTTCAATTTCAACATCAAAGTTTTTTAAATTTCTTAATTGCTGGATTCCTGCCAAAACGTAGGCCATCATCCCAAAGCGATTCTTGGCGTCTCGATCTGCCAATTCTACCGTTTCAGCTTCAAAGCCAATACCTGCCAAAAGTACCATTGGGCGATCATTGCAATAGGCTACGTCTACATGGGTGGTTGCTCCCTGCAAAATTGTCTGACACGCACCTGCGATCGTGTCAGGAATTCCTAAAGCTGTGGCAAAAGCGTTCGCTGTTCCTCTGGAAACGATCCCAAATGGGATATCAGTTCCCACTACCGCCGCCGCCGCTATTGAGAGAGTACCATCTCCCCCGGAAGCAATGATTGCATCTACTCCTCGCTCTACAGCTTGAGATGCCAGTTGGTCAGCATCGATTTCTTCAGTTGTAAAATAAATATCTAGATCGATCTCTGGCTCTAATATTGCCCGAATTTCTGCTAGCTCTGTATCTGGGTCGCCTTGACCCGCAACAGGATTGAAAATCAGACAGGCGGAACGATTCATAAAGTATAATAACTAAGCTTGGATAACTAATGAAGATAACAAATTATTCTTAGCATTCCTAGAAATTTTCAACTTCCTTTTTCGGGCTGAGTTTTTTAGAGATATTGACCAAGTTCAGCGCGATGTGCGATCGCATCATACCACCAAGAAAAGGCAAGAACCTTTAATCGTTATTAAAACCTTCCCAAATAACCCTATTTTCAGCCGCCTTTTTCAACAGACTTACTCAACTGGAAAGGTATTTGGTTAGTCGGTAGAAAAATTTAAAGCCATCATCAGAATTGTATATAGACAGGTTTTAGGAAATTCCTATATTATGAGAAGTGAGCAAATTACTGTTCTTAAGTCGTTGTTTCAGCAAAGTTAAATCAGCGATCGCAAGTTTATCTGTTTAGTAGTGAAGGCAAGTTAATTAAACTTTAAGCATCTCTTTAGTTGCGCTCCCATTAATGCGTAAATCTAGCTACTATCTCAATTAATCAGACAAGTTGCTTGAGCAACTTATTAAAGGTAAACAAAGTTCCACTACAGCCTACTAGTACTTTGTCTAAGTTCATCTTGAGGGTTTGTAGTAAGCACTTTAGTGCTTAGAAAATAAGGACTTCAGTCCTTACTACAAACTTAAACTTGGCATACTAATAATCAATTTTGCAGCAATCACAACTCAAAGGGCTAATAACTGGGGATAAGGGAGACAAGAGCAACAATAAATATTCTTCAGTAGTGCTGAGTTGGGAATCTTTAGAACTCGGTACCGACTCAACGCTTCGCTCACGGAACCGTTTTGCCTCATACATAATGCTCAATCCCTGCAAGTTTATAGCTCTAAGGGACTTCCAAAGAATAAATTGTCCCAAAGAATTAATCTCTGGGTAGTTAATCAATAATGATTATCATTATTTATTGGGATGTTTTATTTTTTGGAAGTCCTTATTTTGGCAACGGTATTAAATTATTTAACAGGTTTTCTCTCCTCAAAGTGCGATCGCACTCCCCTCAATCCCTGGCTTCTATCGCTCAAACTACTGCTATATCTCATTACTAGACTTACACTCTTTTGCTCCCGAAAGATGTGACTAAAGGATAGCGTATTCAGTATGAAGTTCCTCGTGGCAATAAGTAAATTTATTTACATTTATTATTCTAATACTTTTCGGAAGAAGCAATGTAACGCCTAAATGCCTGATACTAAGAGTTTTGATTATGGTTGGTTCACCATATAATTCGCTATCTGAACTCAAAGTGGTTCTAGTAATTCATCTGCGTGCTGACAATGATACATTTGTCGGTCGGCAGTTGATTGATAACGGGACTAATAGTGTTCAATTCAGTAATGCTAATGAAAAATTTGAGTTGCTCCTAGCCAGAGATTTTTCTGTTAACTCATCATGCCAATTCACGATTGATTCGTTCGATCCTAAGACCGGAGTAATTTCTTTAAAAGGAAACAATAGTCTATATGTAAGCCGCAGAGATCAAAAAAGTTTCGGTTTAGGTTACACACTTGAAGCTATCAACTCTAACATTGACGACTCCTGCAAATTCACTATTCTTCAACAAGGACAAGGATATTTTGTTTTGTTATCTAATGGATCTCCTTGAAAGAGAGTAGATCGTTCTTCTGTGTGCTTAGGTGAAGATGCTTATAACAATGGTTACCAACTCACAGATGTCATAGAAGTAGTTGCAGGAACGATTGACGACAGAGCAAAATTCCGTATTTATCCAGATTCAGTACAGACATACGAAACTAGTCCAGAACGGGAGAAAGAGTTGGATGACATAGCAAAAAATGTCTCTCAGAAGTATTATTCTGGCAACTTGTAAAAACTAGAGTATGTCTGCAAGCTTGCTTAAGAAGCGTACCATTTAGTTCCTGACTCTTGAATTCTTTGTTGTTAAAACTTTAGTGGTTGCATTCAATAAAATTGTGTCAAAAAAGCTTGAGTTTTATTGGTACAAGTAACATAAGCTTTTTCTAGGTTTTTCCCTCTTTTGTTAGTTTCGGCAGAGAATAATTTTGAAGTTTTATTTTCACGTACTTTTGCAATTTGACAAAGTAAGAATACGAGCTTCGAGGCTCCTCCCTTTGGAAGGCTTGCACTAATTCAGATGGTGTCTGAGATTGTGAGTAGGGTCAGTATTTTTCTTTCTCCAGAGTCACAAAAGAGAGTTTTTGGTGAACAAAAGCGATTTTATTTTTGTAACTCTTTAACAACAAGATTTTCAAGCTTTACCTGGGAGCAAAATGTATCTTCGTTACTTTTAGCCAAGTTGGAGCACTGACAACTGAACTAAACGCTCCATATTAAGCAGTAGATAACCGATCATGGCAGTAAAAAATCTCAAGCTCAAGCCGAGTGATTCCTCAGTGACTGCTCAAACTGCCACAGATGAAAACGGCAAAGCACAAATAACTCAACAGATGGAAGGTCCGCCAGGGATGGTTTGGATTGAACCGGGCAAATTCACTATGGGCACCGACGACCCAATGAGCTTTCCTAATGAGCGACCAGTCAGGCGCGTGCGCGTAGTTGGATTCTGGATGGACATCTATGAAGTAACCAATGCTAAGTTCCGCCGCTTTGTTGAGGCGACAGGTTATGTTACCACAGCAGAACGCGTACCAGATTGGGAGGAAATCAAAAAGCAAGTCCCGCCCGGCACGCCCAAACCTGATGAGAGTATGCTGGTTCCCGGTTCCCTCGTCTTCACGCCCACATCCCACCCGGTACCGCTCCACGATCTGTCTGCGTGGTGGCAATGGACACCAAGTGCCTGCTGGTATCAGCCAGAAGGTCCTGGTAGCACTATGGACTTTATGACATGGCTGGCAACGTTTGGGAGTGGTGCAGCGATTGGTATCGGGCTGATGCCCATCAGTCCGTTCGGAATTGCTGTCCCAATCCAACAGGCCCGACGAAGAGTTTCGACCTGTACGATCCCTACACACTAAAACGAGTGGTCAAGGGCGGATCTTTTCTTTGCATTCTTATTGCGATAGTTACCGACCTAGTGCCTGCCGTGGCACTCCTCCAGATACAGGAACATCTCATACTGGCTTCCGTTGTGTTATGTCCGCACAAGCGTGGAAGAAAGCACGGTATCATCGCTGATAGCTGCCATCAATATAGATATAGCGATCTCAGGCGTGGTTAATGCGATCGCTTCCGATGGGTGCTACACACTATCGCACTCGTAAGGCACGAACACATCCCACCCACGCAATTTCTGACAAGCCTTTACACAAGGTGGTAGGCAAGTGTTTCTGGGAATATTCAGATCGGTCTGCGACGAAGCTCAAACTATCGACTACGAAGTTCACAACATCAATTGCCAAGCTCAAAGTATCAACAGCGATACTCTAAGCCGGAATCACGAAGTTCCAACTCTCAAGCATAAAGCATAAACCTGAATACTGACTCAAGGAAAAAACTATGCCAAACGGAAAACCAAACATTCTCGTCATCTGGGCGGATGATATCGGCTATTGGAATATCAGTGCCTACAGCCAGGGCGTGATGGGTTACAAAACGCCCAATATTGATCGACTGGCGAAAGAAGGCATGATCTTTACCGATCATTAGCTGCACTTCTGGCCGTGCCGCGTTTATCACCGGACAGATCCCCGTTCGCACCGGACTGACCCGCCCTGGTATGCCAGGCGACACATTAGGGCTGAAACCCGAAGACCCAACGTTGGCGGAAATCCTGAAGACACAGGGGTATCGCACCGGACAGTTTGGAAAGAATCATTTGGGCGATCGCAATGAGCACTTACCCACGGTTCACGGGTTCGACGAATTCATGGGTAACCTGTACCACCTCAACACCCAAGAAGAGCCAGAATCGAAGGATTACCCCAAAGATCCTACTTTTAAAGAAAAGTTTGAGCCGCGTGGCGTGCTGCACAGTAAGGCGACCAGCCAGAAAAGCACTGATAAAAATGACCCGCGCTTTGGCCCGATTGGCAAGCAGGAGATTAAGGACACCGGGCCGCTAACCCGCAAGCGTATGGAAACGTTCGACGAAGAGCTAGCCACCGAAGCCAAGCGCTTTATCAAGCAAGCGCACGATGCGGACGAACCCTTCTTTACCTGGTTCTGTACTTCGCGGATGCACGTCTTCACCCACCTGAAAGAAGAAAATCGCGACCTGGCTGCGAAATATACCAGCGAACATGATATGTACGGCAGCGGCATGATAGAACATGACCTGATGGTGGGTGACATGCTCAAACACCTGGATGAATTGGGCATTGCTGACGACACGATTGTGATTTACTCCACCGACAACGGGCCGGAGCACGGCATGTGGCCGCATGGCGGCTGCTCCCCCTGGCGAGGCGAAAAGATGACCTCCTACGAAGGGGGGTTCCGCGTTCCGCATCTGGTGCGCTGGCCAGGCCACATTCCGGCAGGTACGATCTGCAATGAAATTCAATGCCACTATGATGTGTTTGTGACGCTAGCGGCGGCAGCAGGTGTACCAGATGTCGTTGATAAACTGAAAAATGGAATGCAGATCGGCGACAAGGAGAAGCCCTGCAAGGTGCATATCGATGGTGTCAACCACCTCGATCTGTGGACGGGCAATATACTCAAAGGTAGCCGCGAGCATTTCATCTACTGGCAAGAGTCAATGGCAGGGGCTTTCCGCTGGAACCAGTGGAAGGTGCATATAGTGACTCGCGAAAGCTACTGGGCAGACGCTCAAAACAAGTCCATGCCGCTGATAATTAACATCCGTATGGACCCCCTGGAAACTTTCACGAGTGAAGATGCAGCGGGACACCTGACCATGCGTACCAACTGGATCTTTAATATGATGCGAGAGTACATAGGTGAGTTTGTGAACAGCCTAGATGAGTTCCCGATTCGGCAATTGGGTGGCACCTTCAATACATCAGAACTCATCGAAAACGCCATAAAAACCCACGTTCAAAATGATGAGGATGGCTCTCAACAAATACAAGAATCAAAACCCAAACTCATCGACAATGCCTTAGAAACCCGCCTTAAATAGGCAGTGTTTTCTCAGGCTGAATGTCTGCTATTCCTTTTTTGCAAACACCTACGAAAGTCACAAGTAAAAAGCGATCGCTCTGTATCCAAAGTTTGCGATCGCTTTTTATCATACCTAACCCTGTTTGGGGGAGATCTGGCGAAGCTGTCAAAGTGTGCAAACGTGTATAGTTTAAGTCCACACCCAACCAAAACATCAAGAGAATGAAACATGAGTGCATTCAATCCCTCAATATCGACCAATGTTGATGTGTCCGCACAGGATTTCTCTGACCTCAACGGTGGCTTTACGCTCACCTCCGAACTCGGTGTGCCGACAAAAGAAACCGCCCAGCACCAGGACGGCCACATCATGTCAATAAGGCTAGTCTATTCTCAATAACTTTCAAAACAATGTCATTAATTCCTACTTATTGACAAATGCTTTAGCGATCGCTCTCCGGCATAAGGCTAGACCTTGGCGCATGGAGAAGCTGAAAATGGCGGGGATTTTAAGACAAAAACCTGACTTTGAGTTCCTTAGCCCTGTTTTTTCAATCTGGGAGAAACCAATCCATGAAAGCCTTTTGGAGCTTTACTTTTCAGCTTTTGGCTATGATTTTTAGTTTCTGCTAGAAAATAAAGGCTCAACGCTGAATTAGAACACTGCTTTCAACAACAAACTCAATAGTTAGCTAAAGTCCGCTCACAAGGAGCAATGAAAATTCCTTTTCCTCATGACCCCTTATCCCCAGAGGGGACCCTACCTTCCCCATTCCCTTCTATATATTTGAGATTTCATAAACAAGCTTTTGGTAAAGAATTGTAATCCAAAATCCAAAATCCAAAACCCAAAATTCGCATGAGTCCCTGACTACGGTAGTCTAGATGAGAGTGAATTTATCGCCTCCTTTGATATATTGTTTTATGACTTCAGTTGTTTCTAGTCCCCCACGCACTATTCGGATCGGCTCACGTAAAAGCCAACTTGCTCTGGTTCAGACCTACTGGGTACAAGAGCAACTCCAGAAAGCCTTTCCCGATATCACTTTTGAAGTCCACACCATGTCTACCCAAGGCGATAAAATCTTGGATGTAGCATTAGCTAAGATTGGCGATAAAGGACTTTTTACTAAAGAACTTGAACTTGGAATGATCGATCAAGAGATTGACTTTGCAGTTCATTCTCTTAAGGATCTGCCGACTCACTTACCAGAAGGGTTAACGTTAGCAGCAATTACTGAACGAGAAAACCCAGCAGATGCATTAGTGGTGCATGAAAAGCACAAAGATAAACAAATCGATACATTGCCAGAAGGTGCGGTAATTGGTACATCTTCTCTACGGCGGTTAGCACAGTTACGCCACCATTTTCCTCACTTTACCTTTAAGGATGTGCGGGGAAACTTGATTACACGGTTGGCAAAACTGGATGCAGGCGAATACGATGCTTTGATTTTGGCAGCAGCAGGATTAGAGAGATTGGGAATGGGGGATCGCGTTCATCAAATTCTCCCCAAAGAAATCTCCCTCCACGCGGTTGGACAAGGAGCTTTGGGGATAGAATGCCGTGCTGATGATAGTGAAGTGCTATCTCTACTCAAAGCAATTGAACATACCGAAACCCGCGATCGCTGTCTTGCCGAACGATCTTTTCTCCGTTCTCTAGAGGGTGGATGTCAAGTACCTATCGGTGTAAATACAGAAATATCTGGTGATAATTTAACTTTAACCGGGATAGTCGCCAGTGTAGATGGTCAAAAGTTTGTCAAAGATACCCTCACCGGACTTGCCAATAACGCCGAAGCACTAGGCACAGAACTAGCAGAACTGTTGCGAAAACAGGGCGCGCAAGAAATTTTATCAGAAATTTTTGCGGTGATTCAGCGCGGTTCCTAAGCAATTGGGCAAGCCAATGTGATTAGATAATAATTGATCGCCGTTGCACTGATGTGCCAGACGCGACTTGTCGCGTTGGTCGGGATTTCAAAAAGTTAATTTGACAATATAGACTCAGGGAAGCAAAAATTACCATGCGGATTCTATTTGTTGCAGCAGAGGCAGCACCAGTTGCGAAAGTAGGAGGAATGGGTGATGTTGTCGGGGCATTACCCAAAGTCCTGAGAGAAATGGGGCATGATGTGCGGATATTCTTGCCTTACTACGGCTTCCTGCCAGACAAAATGGAAATTCCCTATGAACCCATTTGGTGGGGAGATGCGATGTTCCAGCACTTTGCAGTGTATGAAAGTGTTCTGCCTGGTACTGATGTTCCCTTGTACTTATTTGGACATCCGGCCTTCATGCCGCGCCGCATCTATTCTGGAGAAGATGAAGATTGGCGGTTCACATTGTTTGCTAATGGTGCAGCCGAGTTCGCCTGGAATTACTGGAAGCCAGATATTATCCATTGTCACGATTGGCATACAGGAATGATTCCCGTATGGATGCACCAAGATCCTGATATCACCACAGTGTTTACCATCCATAACCTGGCTTATCAAGGGCCGTGGCGTTGGTATTTAGAGAAAATTACTTGGTGTCCTTGGTATATGCAAGGACACAACACAATGGCAGCGGCAGTACAATTTGCCAACAAGGTAAATACAGTTTCGCCTACATACGCCGAGCAAATTAAGACAGCAACTTATGGTGAAACATTAGAAGGTTTGCTGTCTTTTATTAGCGGTAAATTATCTGGGATTATCAACGGTATTGATACTGAAGTATATAACCCAGAAAATGACAAATATATTGAGCAAACCTTTACTGTTGATACTTTAGAAAAACGCAAAGCCAATAAAATTGCTTTGCAACAAGAATTAGGATTAGAAGTTAATTCTAAAGCCTTTTTTATTGGGATCGTTACCCGCTTAGTGGAACAAAAAGGCATTGATTTGATATTGCAAATCCTGGATCGCTTTCTATCTTATACAGATGCCCAGTTTGTGCTGTTGGGGACAGGCGATCGTTACTATGAAACTCAGATGTGGCAATTAGCATCCCGTTTCCCCGGACGTATGGCAACTTACTTACTATATAACGATGCCTTGTCTCGCCGGATCTACGCTGGTACTGATGCCTTCTTGATGCCTAGCCGTTTTGAACCATGCGGTATTAGCCAAATGATGGCTTTGCGCTATGGTTCTGTGCCGATTGTCCGCCGCACAGGTGGATTAGTTGACACTGTAAGCCATCATGACCCTGAAAATGCTGCTGGTACTGGTTATTGCTTTGATCGTTATGAACCGTTAGACCTTTTCACCTCTATGATCCGGGCTTGGGAAGGCTTCCGTTTCAAACCGCAATGGCAAGAACTACAAAAACGGGGTATGAGTCAAGATTTTAGTTGGTATCAATCTGCTAAGGAGTACGTAAAGTTGTACAGATCGATTTACGGTTTACCAGAAGAAGAGGAGACACCAGAACCAAAGTTAGTTTTAAACGAAGCAGTTACCAGTAGCAAGTCCTAAAGCGCCAGTAGAGGCGTACAAATGTGCGTTTCTACTTCTAACTTTGAATAACTCAAGTTGCTAGTTATGCATTCGGGCGATACCTTCTCTACGAGAGGCTTTGCCAACGCGTAGCTTGCTTCCCCAGAGGGGTACGCTAACGCAAAACTTTTCGGTCTACTGAAATTGAAATCTGGTTTAGTATTGTACTTCATGACCTGCAATCTGCTGTAAAGAGGCATTATTGTGCTTAGTGAACGCGAGAAAATGTTAGCGGGAGAGCTGTATAACAAGCTTGACCCCGAACTAGTCCGCGCTCGCGACCGGGCGCGGGACTTATGTCAAGACCTCAATGCCATGCGCTTTTCTCAACAGGAGGAGCGTCAGTACATTCTCCAAGAACTGTTGGGCGCAGGAGGCGAAGACGTGTGGATACAGTCGCCATTCTTCTGCGACTACGGGTTCAACATACTGCTGGGGAAGAAATGCTTCTTCAACTTCAACTGCCTCGTGCTCGATGTCTGTCAGGTCAAAATCGGAGATTACACATTGTTTGGCCCAGGGGTGCAGATTTATACTGCCACCCACCCGCTCAACGCAAAGCTGCGCCGCCAGCAGGAGTTTGGCAAGTCAATCGAGATCGGCTCTGATGTGTGGGTCGGCGGCGCGGCAGTAATTTGTCCTGGCGTGACAATCGGTTCGGGATGCGTCATCGGCGCGGGTAGCGTAGTCACCCACGACATTCCTGCCGGGGTATTAGCTGCTGGCAACCCCTGCCGTGTTATCCGGGAAATAACGGATATCTAGGTTCAACAATATAACTTTTGAATTCTAACTTCTAACTATTGAGCACTTGTTGCTTTCGCCCTAATTAACCAATCACGATCGCCAGTGCAAATTTCCCGACCGGAGGAGTCTCCTAAGTGGTCTAGTGCTAATAAACAAGCGTATTTCAAATCCCAAATCGGTGTATTCAGGCAAATTTTGATTTCAGGAATTGCTCGCGAATCACCCAATTCACCAAGAGCGATTGCACACGCCGCCCGAGATTTCTGAAACTGGGGTTCGCGGTTGTGCAGGTTTTCTATTAATAAATCGTAGGCGGGTGCATATTTTAGCCAGCCGAAAAGTTTCATCACATGATAATGAGCGCCATAGTCGTTATATGCTTTGTCGCTATAAGTTGTTAACAATGCTGCTGGTGCTTCTTGTGCATAGATATCCAGTAAGGTTTTTGTCGCTAAATAGCAACGTCCAAAATCGGTTTCGTAAAGTTCGTTAATCACAAAATCCAGAACAGGGGTGGCGTCATACTCATGTACTAGATCGAGGTCGTTGGGACGATCGTAGAGTACTTGCTCTAAGTAAGGTTGAATTTCTGTAAAGGTAATTTCACCACTGGGAACGCCTGCATCCAAAAGCATCCGCAATGCTCGTAACCGGAATACCAGAGATACTGGACAACGAGCGATTTCTGGGATTGCTTTGTAGTAGCGAGAATCAATCAAATCTTGAATGCAACCGCGTCGTGCATTGACGCTAGAACTTTGCAGTAGCGCCATTACTTCAGTAATTTGGGAGTAGTCACCCGTGAAGCGACAAACTGTAGCGATCGCCGCACTACGAGTAGCTTCATCCTCAGATAAAGTAAATTTTCGTACCCGTTCAAGGGACGGTTGATAGTCAGCGTTAGCTAAAGTGTGAATAATGACTCGATAGATTTGACCTGGTTTATCCAGGAGTTGCGCCACCTCTTCGAGAATTTCTGGATCTTTAGTCCCGATTTCTCCGATCGTCCACACGGTATTTTCAACAGTATAAATATCATCATCTTTAAGACATTGCCGAATTACAGGTAAAGCTGATTGTGCCTGCAATCGCCCCAGACTTTCCACAGCTTTGCGTCGGACAATGCGGTGGTCTAACTCATCAGGATTACTGTTTTCAATCGCCCGCACCAAAGCCGCGATCGATTGCTCAGTCGGGAAGTTAATTAAATGGGAAACAGCAATATACTTATCAGAAGCGTCTTCGAGTTGTTCTAATGGTGTATCAATAATTGCGATCGCTTCTTCTTCTGTTAGCCCAAACATTTTAAAAAAACGTTTATCCATTGATCTGTAAATTGCTCTTGGATAATTGCTTTGAAGTCACTTTTACTATCGTACTAGGGACTGGGTACTAGTTATTGGACATTAGAAAATAATCTATTTGGGTTAGACTTTTGAAGATTTACATCAAAAAGCTTTACCAGTGGTAACGCGATCTGAGAAGATCGAAACATATACATTTGTCAGCTATTAGTTAGTTGTCTCTCTTTAGCGAATAACCAAATACAAACATTTTTGGGAACACCGATCGCCCATCATTCATATAAACACATATTTAGGAAACAAAACTTATGGATGAAACTTCAGAACTCACAACAACCGATAACGTAACCGCTCAAGATGTCGCAGAAGTGATTGCAGAACTTGAGCAATATCGGGAACGTCTAGTTCAAGAAACTACGGAAACGGCAAAACGGGCTAAGTTGAAAAAAGTAAGCGTTATGGCAAACCTAGAGCCTGAGCTTGCCAAGATTGATTCTGCCCTCCAGGAACTCCGCGCTCGGCAGGCTGCCCTGAGTGGCAGCAACTAGTCATTTGTCTCGATCGTTTAGCTAGAGATTATATGCTCAACTTTGAAACTCAATCCGGGGCAGATTCGTTAAATCTGTCCCATGCAGAAACTGACGCTTTATTTAAAGCGGTGAGCGAGCAATTAAGCTTAAACACCTTCAACTCGGATGACCAAGAGCTACTAAAGCGGATGGTTGAGAGTATGGGAGACTCACGAGGCATGGTTAGGTTGAGTTTTGCAGAGGTTTTGGGTAAAATCGGCAAACCAGCGACCCCTTTATTAATGGAAGCTGTGGCAAATCATCGCAACCCAGTTGTGCGGAGAGCCAGTGCTAAAACCTTGACACTGATTGCTGACCCGATCGCAGTTCCGACTTTGGTCAATGCCCTGTTAAATGATGAAGATATGGTGGTCAAAACCTCGTCTGTGGGGGGGCTTGCCAAAATAGGTGAGGCAGCTGTACCAGCATTGCTGAAAATCTTAGCGTCAACCGAGTATCCAGAAAGTGCCAAAGGTCATGCCGTATGGGCGTTAGGATTTATTGGAGCAGAGGCGAAGGAGCATTTATATCGAGAGATTAACTCCGACTCCGCTGAAGTTCGGGCTGCGGTGGTGGGTGCGATCGCTAAAATTGCTCAAGAAGGCACTCAAGAAGGAGCGTTTAATATTTTAATTAACGCCCTCAACGATCCATCTGAAATTGTCAGGTGTGAAGCCGCAGCAGCTTTGGGTAGCCTGACTTATCGTTCGGCAATTCCTAGCCTTGTTGAATTACTACATCATCCCGATTGGGAAACCCGAAAAGCAGCAGCTCTGGCATTGATGAAAATTGGTGATGGTGCTGCTTTAGAACCCTTGCAAGCTGCATTAACTGAGGAAGAAGAAGCGGGGGTTCAGGCGGTGATGAAGTTGGCAATTTCTCAAATTGAGAAGCAGTTAGAAGAAGAAGCTTGGGAATAGGGCAATGGACATTTTCCATTTGAGCGCATAATTAGCGATCGCTACTCTCAGTTATATTTAATCACTTGATCTAATCGGGGCAAAGCGCTCACTGCTGACTCTCGAACATACGGATCGACAGATTCATCATTTGTCAATGCCGTCAGCACTTCCACCCCACGGATATCGCCCATCGAACCGAGTGCATTGACGATCGCTACAGCCACCGCCACATTATCTATTGTTTTCAAAGCTTCAGTCAAAATTTCAAAGGCGGGAGATCCAATTTCACCCAGTGCCATTACTGATGCAATATAAACAACGGGATTTGGGTCATTGAGCGCTGTTTGCAATCCCTGCAAACCCTCATTCGGGAAGGGAACATCAGGATGATTAGCAGCAACCTGTGCTAGGGCTTTAGCACAACTACCCCGAATGGTCGCATTATCACTATTTACTAATGACTCTACCAGTAGCGGTACAGCATCTGTCCCAATAGCACCCAGTGCTTTTACCGCAGCTCGCCGATAGGTGACATCTTCTTCATCTAAAATACCCATCAGCCGAGGAATGGTATTTTCATCACGGACATCAGCTAGTTCCCACATAGCTCGTTCCCGCAAATTGGGGTTGGGGTGTTTTAACTGTGCAAATAGAGAATCTATTGTCATAAAAGAAAATTTCCCTGTTTAAATCCCCCAAGTTCGATAATTACGAATTACGAATTATTAACAACAGAGGGACTCTTGGTCAATCACCCAACCTGATACAGGCAAAGCAACAGACTGAGAGTCCCTAAGTTTTAGAGTATGACGATCGCTCGTCTACGTCTAGTCAATCCCTATGACTATGAAAGGGAGTTGATTACGTAGTCGAGGAGATTGCGGAACTCAACCAACGCTTGAGGAGACAAGTCGCGAGGAGCGCAAGCGCGATCGCGAGTGTAAGTCATTGCGGTAACATAAGGAGCGGTGGGCAGATTCAAAGAGCGATAAACTTCGCGAGCACCTGCAATACCCCACTCATCCAGAGGGCCAGTACCGCCCACAACTAAGCTGTAGTTGATCAAGCGTAGGTAGTGCTTGATGTCGCGGAGGCACTTGTCTTTCTTAACTTGAGTGTCGCCAGCTTCACCATCTTGGCTTAGGTAAGGATATTTTTTGAAGGCAGCATCATAACCTTCTTTAGCTACGGCATCGATACCAGAAGCCAACTTTTCAGCAGCTTCTAAACGAGCATTAGCACGCTGAATGCTACCTTGAACGGATTCTAGATCGGAGGTGGTTGGAAAACGACCTGCTGCATCAGCAGATCCAATAACTGTAGTGATAACTGATTTCATTGCTTTTTATACTCCAGATTAGATTTGATCGAGTTTTAATTTCAGTTTGCTTGGCTAATAGCCTTTAACCATGAGCGATTAGCTCAGAGCAGAAATAACGCGATCGAAGTAGCTAGCAGCTTCAGCAGCTAGAGCAGAGCAGTCGCCTTGAACAACTTCTTGTTTGCGGAATCTTTTGCCAGCGTTAGCTTCAGTGTTGGTGTTGGTGATGTGAGCGACACTGATCGCCTTCAGGATTTGGAAAGCCCGTACAGAAGAGCCAGTGGGTACGCCCAAAGCTGTGTAGGTTTCTTTCAGACCGTTCAAAGCGCGATCGTCTAATACGGAAGAATCACCAGCCAACAGCGCATAAGTTACATAGCGCAGAACGATTTCAGCATCGCGCAAGCAAGCAGCCATCCGACGAGTGGGGTACAAGTTACCACCAGCTTGAATCAAACCAGTGTTTTCACAAGCAATCCCAGCAATGGCATCAGAAACCGCACAGCTAGCGTTGCTGGCGATCGCATTCACTGCATCAAGGCGCTTGTTGCCTTCAGCGATGAAAGACTTAAGGGCTGCTAAGTCAGCACCACCGATAGGAGCGGTTTTAGCATCAGCTGAAATTACAGCTCTGGAAAAAGCATCAAGAACCATGAGTTCTCCTTAATATTCACAAATGGCGGATATTATTTTTGGCGTGTTCTCGATCAGATTAACTGCGAGTAGCCAAACAAAAACATAGGGGATCGATAGTGCCCTAGTCTTTAGTATGAGAGACAAAGTAATAATCTGTAATATTTAACTATGTTTGGCTTTGCCGATCGAGAAATCAAGATTTAGCCGAAATTGAGCAAAAAATTAAGACTTACGCATTTTGATGGAACTCTCCCATTGCGTAAGTCTTAAGGAAAAAATTTTGTTTTTTAGTCGATCAAGCTTGTTTTAGAAGATGCTTGACCAAATTATCTTTCACCATCATCTGCCGTAAAACTTCTAGTAAAAATTCTTGAGCCTCTTGTTGACTCAAATTTTTTACCTGATCTTTCAAATTTTGTAAACGAAACTGTTGTTCTAAAGTTAATTCCACTGGAAAGTCCATCATTCACTCCTGTGATTGATTGAATCGAAGGGTATTTGTTGTTGGTAGAAGACGATCGCTTTTTACTATTTTAGCACTTGGATATTAAAATGTCTATATTGTCAAGTCATAAGAAATCATGGTTAGAAAAATTTACAATCACGTGACAACACCTCTACATATCCCTTTTTAGGGTGTTTATTGAAGCTGGCCGCTAATCGCTGTAATGTTTAGAATGTTTATATACCAACTACTCTAAAAAGAAAGAACAAGGTAAACATCATCCGCAGGAGCAATAAGTAGGAGTCAGAAGATTGATAGACGCAATGGAATTTTTTCAGCTAAGTGCTGGTAAGTGGCGATCGCAACGTGCAACTCATCATCTAGCGTTCAAGCGCTCAGAGATAGGAGAATCGGATATACAGGTAGAAACTCTCGATGCCAATCATCCCGAAATCATAGAATTGTGCCGCTATCATGAGATTGACCCCAGCCTTTGTGTCGGTGGTTCGCGTGTGCGTTGGCTAGGGACAATGGCCTGGGATCGAGAAGATGAGGAAAATCATCAGGGGAAAACTATATTTGCGATCGTGCCTGATAGCGATAACCCAAGGCAAGGCAAATTACTCCGCGAAAGAGGTTATGCGGAAATAGTGCCTGTAGTTGGTCTTTTTCACATGGATGATGAAGATGGACTAGTGTTGACAACAGAATATGAAACAATGAGTTCCATTGAACGATTCTGGTTCGCCAGCCCAAATATGCGACTAAGAACCAGTACAGTCAAAAGGTTTGGCGGCTTTAGCACCGCATCGTTTTGTAGTGAAAGCCGCATTGAAACTTCTGTTGAGGCTTCTAGCTCAGAAGAAGTCACACAAAGACAAGGAGCGGATATTTTGGAAAAAAGACAGTTTTATTCAGTTTTGGGCTGGTGAATGATTCTTGAGCAGAGCGATGCTTTTACTCGTGGGCAAGATTATCTGCGTCTGGTACAAGGACTTGCCCTAGAACCGGACATGGTGAATGTGTTTGATAACCTGCGCGATCACATTCCCATTTGCACTTGGATCGGTGAAAATATTAACGCTGTGAACGCTCAGATCAGCACCTATCTAGAAGTTTGTCATCAGTGTTTTTATCCCCAAGAGCGTCGCCACATCCAAATTTTTGCAGTACCCATAGCTCAATCTTTTGGCATAGATGGGCTGTGCAACATTCTTACAAACCCAATCACTATTCTGGTAGATGTTGGTCGAGTTGCACCTAAAGACTGGTTTGGTGTAGTCGTCCATGAATACGCCCATGCCCATCTAGGAGAGTTTGGTCACAATGAGCAATTTGCTAGCATCCTATCTCATCTATGCTTAGGGCTGGGATTGGAACCACCCTACTGGGAGGCAGGAATGGAAGCAACTTTGCGTAGCTGGCCTTACTGTAAATCAACCACAGATCCCTTGGAATTTTGGATAGGTCGCTGAAGGGGGCAGGAAGATGAGGGGACAAGGGAAAAGGGCACAAGGGGACAAGGAGATAAACAAAACTCTTAACTCCTAACTCCTAACTCAGCACGGGCTAAACGCCTCGCTGACGCTAACAGCACTCAGCACTCCTAACGCCCAATGCCCAATCCCCTATTAATTTCTTTTGCTAAATGTTAAAAATTATTGCTTCAGTTCAAAAAGGTGAAACTGAATCTCATAATCTAAAACATGTGAATAAAATTTTTTAGTCATTTACGTAGTCATTAAGCTGGAAGTCTGATTACTTATTTATTGATTAGCTATGGGTTGAATCCAGCAGACTAATCATTTATCCTACGAATACTTAAATACTCCTTAGTTAAGTTTCGTGAAATTTTATCAGAATCTGAAGTTCTGATACAACTACTCCCTTAATATGTGATTAAAAGTTGTTAACTTTAATTAAGAACATGGAGGCTTTAGAGTGCCACTTCCTCTGTTAGAATATAGCCCTTCAAGTCAAAACCAGCGTGTAGCTGCGTATGAAGTGCCGGGTGATGAACAACCCAGGATTTTCACTACTGACAATATACTTTCTCCGTCAGATTTAGGCGATCTGATAGAAGCAGCATATCGTCAAATTTTCTTTTATGCCTTTGCTGCCGATCGCGAAACATATTTAGAGTCTCAACTCCGTAATGGACAAATTACAGTACGGGACTTTATTCGTGGGTTGGTGCTTTCCAATACCTTTAAGAAAAGCTTCTACGACCTCAACAATAACTATCGCTTTGTTGAGCAAGTAATTCAGCGAGTTCTAGGACGCGATCCATACAGCGAGCGGGAAAAAATCGCCTGGTCAATTGTAGTCGCTACCAAGGGGATTGTAGGCTTTATTGATGAAGTACTCAATACTGAAGAGTACCTGAGCAATTTTGGATACTCCACAGTGCCTTATCAGCGCCGTCGGATACTCCCATCCCAATCTGAGGGTGAATTGCCATTCAACATCAAATCTCCGCGATACGAAGATTATCACCGTGCCAAACTGGGTTTCCCCCAAATCATTTGGCAGGTCGAAGTACGCAGATTCCTCCCACAAGAGCAAAAGCCCAAGGCTGGCGATCCAGCTTTATTCTTGGGTTTAGCACAAAGTATCAATGCAACTGGCAATGCTCCACAACGGATCTCGCCATACAACATCGATATCGAAAAGTCTGTACCTTATCGGCAACTGTCAGGAATTAAATAACGATTTTTCGTCGGTAGCTGGCTAGTACATTCATTCGATCGCTTTATAGCGTGCATAAGTCTTGGGTTATGTAGGAGTTTTATTTAGATATAACTAAGTGAAACAAACTCTATCCCATGTCTAATGCACGCTAGTTGTTAATGGGGATTGGGGATTGGGGATTGGGGATTGGGGATTGGGCATTAAAATGTAGTTCGTCTTTTTAGCATCTCTAAAAGTTTTGTGAAGTGGGCGGGAGGAGTCGCTGTCACCTCAATCAACTCCTCAGATAAGGGATGCTGCAATTTGAGTCGCCAAGCGTGTAGTGCTTGACCAGGTAAATTTACACCCACTGAATGGCCAGAACTATAAACTGGATCGCCGACAATAGGATGACCGATTTTGCTGCTATGGACGCGAATTTGATGGGTGCGTCCAGTTTCTAATTGAAAGTGAATTAAGGTGAAGTTACCAAGGCGTTCTAATATTTTCCAGTGAGTGACGGCGACTCGTCCGCCTTGTTCGACAGGCATAACAGCCATTTTTTTGCGGTCTTGGGGATGACGACCAATGGGCAAGTCGATAGTGCCACTTTCAGTTTTTGGCGCACCGTAAACTATGCCCAAGTATTCTCGTCGTGCAGTTTTTGCTTTCAGTTGTGCTTGTAGATGATGATGGGCAATATCTGTTTTAGCGATCGCGATCGCACCCGTAGTATCTTTATCCAATCGATGGACAATTCCCGGACGTTGAACTCCGCCAATTCCTGGTAAATTAGGACAGTGAGCCAATAGGGCATTTACTAAAGTACCATCTGGATGACCGGGCGCAGGATGGACAACCAAGCCTGCGGGTTTGTTGAGAATAAGTAACTGGTCGTCTTCGTAAAGGATATCTAAGGGGATGTCTTCTGCAAGAAGTTCTAAAGGTTGAACTTCTGGTATTTCCAGAGTGATGCGATCGCCTAACTTGACATCGATCTTCTTAGATGTGCAAACTCGATCGTTAAGTTGGACATTACCCTGTTCGATTAACTGTTGGATGCGGGAACGGGATAAGTCTGGTAATTCTTGGGAAAGGTAACGGTCAAGGCGATCGCCTTTGGTGTTGACGCAGTGTATCGTACTCTTAAGGGGAAGCAAGCTAGGTGTAGCATCCTCATGTGGAGTTGACAAGCGATCGCTATTTTCTTGGATTTGTAAATTAAATTCGGTCACAATTGCTCTAGATTATTAATTCCCCTTCTTTAAGTAAAGCGCGGAATTCCTTTAGTTGGTTGGTTAGAAACCTCGTCTACACAAACAAAATCTTAATTTGGTCTTTCTTCTTCGTGTCCTTTGCGTCCTTTGCGGTTCGTTATTCTAAATTTATAACTTCTTGCGGCAACTCAAATAAACCATCTTCCCCAGCTTCAAAGTCAATCACTTGATACACAGCATCAATATTTAACTCACCATAAATGTGAGGAAACAATTCGCCAATTTCAGCTTCTTCATAACGAATTTCAGCTTTGACTTTATCAGAATTAATAAAAAGTAGTACCAATTCTTTTTGATTATAAAAAAATCTTTTTGCAACCTTGAGTATTTGCGTGGATTTTGAACAATGTATAAAACCTTCACTGTCTAAAGAATCAGCGCGATAGCTACCGAGATTTTTTGCTTGTTCCCATTGCTGGCGTTTGGTAATGTGGAGAATAGTGTTCATAGAAAATCTAGGAATTACTGCATATTGTAATATTGTCAGGAAATCTTCTAAATTTGTAAAGTCTTTAATTACTTTGCTAGCACCTATATTTTTTAATTTAGTATCAGCTACTCCAATAAAAGCAATATTCAACCGATAAGCTGCTTTCACATCCCAAACACCATCACCGACGAAAACAACTTTCTGAAATTTTTCAACTTGATAAACATTCTTCGCTTTGATAATAGCTGTCTTAATAATATCTTCTCGTGAAAATGCATCATTAGCTGAAGCCAACGGAATACTTTCTATTTGTAAATTAGCTTTTTGAAGTTTTAATTTGGCAGATTCACGCCAACCACCAGTTGCGATCGCAACACACCAATCAGGGTTTAGCTGTAATTTAGCTAGTACATTTGCAGAACCAGGAATTTCGCTGAATAAATCTTGCTTGTTAATAAATGCTTCCTGGAGTAGGCTAAGAAAACGTGTTTTGAGTCTAACTATCTCTTCATTTGAAGGAAGACGTTCTAATTTTTCTTTGAAAATTTGTTGGGTAATTCCAGAATCTGTAGTGTATGCGTATTCAGACCAATTTGTATTTATACTAAAAATACCAAATTCCAAAGCAAAAGCACGTAAAAAGCAATTTTCATCAATTCTGTTGGTATTTGTTAGCGTACCATCAATATCAAAAACGACTAATTGCATACAAGCGATCGCTAAATATTATTCTTTAAAATTTCATACCCAGACGACGAAATACAAAGTTTTGATTTCTGCCTTTAAGGAAGATAATTCTTCTATAAATTAGGCGGAATACAAATATCCGGCGCGCATAAACCAGGAAATTTAAGCGTTATTACTTCAAAAGTATTCAAATCTAAGCAACGAATAGCATGATTATTGGTATCAGCAATATATAGATATGAATTTATACCACTCAATCCCGAAGGTTCAAAAAACCGAGTGTTTTTACCTTGACCATCTTGTAAACCCGCAGAACCATCTCCCAAAACTGTTTGACAATTGCCGCTAGGACTAACTAATTTAATTTTATGGTTATAAGTATCTGCCACCCACAAAAAATTCTGCGCGTATTCCACTCCTAAACAGTGTTGTAAACGGACATCTTCACCTTGTCCATCTACATCGCCAAAACCAAATAAACCCCCACTACCGCAAACAGTTCTTACTTGATACGGTTCTACAATTCTCACACCACGAATTGAACTAACTTCACTGTCAGCAATATATAATTCTTGCTCATTATTAGTAATACCGCTAGGTTGAGCAAAGGCAGACTCAGTAAGTGAACCATCAATACACGCTTCTGCACCAGTACCAGCATAAGTTTTGATGATACCAGTTTCTAAATCCATTTCCCAAATTTGATGCGGTCCAGCCATTGCAATAAATAGGGTATTTCCTACTTTCACTAAATCCCAAGGAGAATTTAGCGCGGTTTCTAAACCAGCACCGCCATGAGGATGGATATTACGGCTTTGTTCGCCAGTCCCCGCAATAGTTTCGACGATTTGGTGCTTGAAATCAACTCGCCGCAACGCATGATTTTCTGTATCAGCAACATAAAGAATCTGATTTTCGGCATCATAAGCCATTCCTTGCGGTGCAAAAAATTGTGCTTCGCTAAACGAACCATCGGTTAAGCCAGATTTTCCAGTACCAATTAAATGTAGAATTTCCCCGTCGAAACTACTCATAACTAGGCGGTGATGTCCAGAATCAGCAATGAATAAACCTTTTAGAGTAGCTAGAACTTTACCAGGAAAAGCTAAAGGTGTGATTAATGGTTGGCGCTGTTTTTCTAAAGTTAAGCTGATTTCTTGGAAATTAATTGTGCCTTTGTCTTGGTGTTGCTGAATTAACTTTTGAATCAACTCATCTAAAGTGTCACGATTTCCTTCACCAGAAATTTGGCCGATCGCGTAACCTTCTGGATCGATAATTATTAACGTAGGCCAAGCACGTACAGCATACTCTTCCCAAATCCGAAAACCTCTGTCAACTACAACAGGATGTTCAATGTCGTAGCGCAGGATAGCTTGGCAAATATTTTCTGTTTCCTTTTCGTTGTCAAATTTGGCAGAATGGACGCCAATAACGGTAAGGCTATCTTTATATTTTTGTTCTAAATATTTCAGGTTTGGTAGGATATGCAGACAATTGATACAGCAGTATGTCCAAAAATCTAAAATTATGACTCTACCTTTAAGTTGTTTAAGAGACAAAGGTTTATCGGTATTGAGCCAAGAGTAATTTTGCGGTAATTCAGGCGCTCTGACACGAGGAATCATGCTAATTCGTAATTCGTAATTAATAATTTAACGTAGCTGTATTTGTTGTGATGGGACTTGAAAAATTAACTACTACGGAGTTATCAGTGTGGACGCAATTAGCCAAAATCCAGGCTGAACGAGGACAACTTATCGATCGCATTCCGCAATTGGCTAAAGTTAATCCTGATTGGTTTGCAGTTCATATCTGCTGTAAATCTGGACATACCATCAGCTTTGGGGATACAGCTTGTGTGTTCCCGCTAATGAGTGTGATTAAAACATTTTCTTTACTTTATCTGCTAGAACATCTCGGAGCAGAAACTGTTTTTGGCTGGGTTGGGGTGGAACCATCAAATGCACCCTTCAATTCTTTAGAACAATTAATTAGCGATCGCGGCCATCCCCGCAACCCGATGATTAATAGTGGGGCAATTACTTTGTCTGATAAATTACCAGGAAAGGACGCGAACGAACGCACTTTTTTATTTTGTCAATGGCTCAACCAATTAGCAGGTTGTCAACTATGGTTAGATGAGACGATGTTGGCTTCGGTGCGATTAACCCGCTCAAAAGCCAATGAAGCGATCGCTAATTATCTCGCCCAAGCCGGTCATCTAAAAAATATTGAAACAGCACTTGACACCTACGAGCAAATATGCTGTATATCTGGGCGAGTTGAAGATTTAGCCCTCTTAGGAAAACTTCTAGCTTTTGACAATGGCTGTATATCATTACAAAACCGTCGAATTGTCAATGCTGTAATGTCAACTTGTGGACTGTATGAAGCTTCTGCCGAGTTTGCAGTCAGAATTGGTTTACCAATGAAATCAGGAATTGGTGGTGGGCTTGTAGCAATAGTACCAGGTGAGGGAGCGATCGCTTGTTACAGTCCAGCTTTGGATAATATTGGAAATCCTGTAGGTGCGATCGCATTGGTTGAAGTTTTAGCGCAAGAATTACAGTTGAGTATTTTTGGTTAATTCTGGTTTTTCTGGATCGGGAGCGGTTGTTTTAGATAACGGCGTAGATTCAGAATTTGGCGTTACCTCTGCCTATGGTTCTAGTGTTGGCGTAATTATTTCTGGTGCAGGAGACTCAATAATCTCTGGCAGCGTTGGTGGCAAACTAGGAGATGGGGCAATTGTTACTTGGGGAGTAGGTGTCTTGGTCGTTCGACGGTTGAAAAATCCGCCAAATCTAGATTTTGTCGGCTGAGGCGCAACTTTTTCGGGTAATGGTGTTGATTCGGGAGTTGGCGTTACCGTTGGCTGTGCTTCTGGTGTTGGCGTAATAATTTCTGGTGTCGGAGACTCAATAATCTCTGGCAGTGTGGGTGGCAAACTAGGAGATGGTGCAACTGGTGCTTCTGGGGTAGGAACTTTACCACTCCCACGGTTAAAAAATCCACCAAATCTAGGTTTTGTTGGCTGAGGCGTTACTTTTTCAGGTAACGGTGTTGATTCGGGAGTTGGTATTACCTCTGGCTGTGGTTCTGGTATAGGAGACTCAATAATTTCTGGTGGTGTTGGGGACAAGCTGGGAGTTGGTGTAGCTGTGGGAACTTCTAATTTTGGTTGTTCTGGAATTTCAGTTTCCGGAATCGGCTGTTTTTCTACCTTGGGCTGTGTTGGGGGTGTTTTTTCAACAGAAGGTGTGGGTGTGGGTTTAGGTGCAAGTTTATAATTCGGGTCTACAATAGGGCGCACCTCATCTGCTGTGAGTTCTCCTCTGACAATTCTCGACAAAGTGTCTTTACCCTTTGGCTGGTAGTCAATTAATCTAACTGTAGTATTAAAAGCATTTTTGACAGCATTTCCCTGATTATCGAGAAATTCTAGTTTTACCCAGTTTTTCCCTGGACGGAAGCCTTTAAGATAAACTGCCTGCCAGCGATCAAAAATAAAGCTTTCACCATTAATAGTGGAGCGAATGCGCCAATCACTGAACTCGTCGTTGGGGTTTTCCTTACCAAGAAGGTGCAGAGGAGCGTTAGTTAGGTAAAAGTCCAGTAAGATTGGTTCTGCCCCGTAGCTACTTTGAGGACGGCTATAAGTTAACAGCGGTAATTTAGGATCTGGGGTGTTGTCGTCGGTTTTGGTGAAGACGTGAAATGTTGTTTGGGCATAAGCGCCTTCATTCTTAAAGCTTTCATGCCAAGGACGAGAGGCAAAGACACGCAAGGTATGACTACCTGGAGACAAGTCTGGCAAAACTAAGGGCTGATTCAGGTCGTAAACAGGTATATAAGGTTGATTATCCAGAATTACGTGTAAATGTGGCCCCAGTTGTAATTGTGGGTCTTTAAATATTGGTAGATCCTTAACCTGAAAACTGGCTGTAACTTTGTTGTCTTGAAGAACTTCATCAAATTTTGGAGTAACAATTGTCACTTGTGGCTGATAAACTTCCAAAATTGGACGCAGTTCTTGAATAACAGATGGAGGGGAAACTTCCGAAAATTGCTTTGAAATTTGAGAAATCTTTGGAGAGTTTTCTTTATAGGCAGTAGATACTTCCTGGCTGTCGGCTTTCTCGCCGCAACTGGTCAAGCTTAATACCAGCACTAATATCATTACCCACCTGAGAATCGGGAACCTCTGAGGGAGGAACTTCTCTAACACCCTTTTCTGCCACGAGTTCATGCGTTGCACCCAGTGATAGTCTTTGACAATTGACAGATTATTTTGGCTCAAACTGTCCATCTGGAACTATAGCCCAAAAGGTGAAATCTGCCTTACATGCCATAAGTTTTCCTTTATGTCTCATAAAATTTTAAAATAAGTCATATTCTTTACAGTGTTTTACTTGCAAAAATTGAAATATGACATAAATGTTCATGAGCAATTGCAGTAAAAGTTGGGACATCCGCTACATACAGCCAAACCATAAATTTTACGAATTGTTATTCTTTGTAAATTAAATAGTTAAACTATTGACTTTTGGACAAAAACTTTGAAGTTAAAAGCCAGTTAAGGCATGAATTTCAGCAATATTTGAGCAAGTTTGAATTATTGTTAAAATATCTCTAACAATGTACAAGTGAAGACTTTATAATTCAACGAGAAACAACAATCCACATAGGTCTTCATCGCGGCTTCAGTAAAATTCTGGAATTTGCGGTAATGGTTAATTTTGTGGTATTCATGATTCCTCATTCCTTATCAAGAGAGGAGGTCGAATGACAATAAGTCCTCCGGAGCGAGAGGAAAAAAAGGCAAGAGTAATCGTCGATAATGACCCAGTTCCAACCTCATTCGAGAGATGGGCGCAACCTGGACACTTTGACAGATCCTTAGCCAGAGGTCCCAAAACCACCACATGGATTTGGAACCTGCACGCACTCGCCCATGATTTTGATACACATACAAGCGATTTAGAAGACATCTCCCGCAAGATATTCTCAGCCCACTTCGGCCACCTGGCTGTAGTGACCATCTGGTTGAGTGGGATGATTTTCCACGGCGCGAAGTTTTCTAACTACGAAGCTTGGCTAAGTGACCCGTTAAACGTTAAGCCTAGCGCTCAAGTCGTTTGGCCCATTGTCGGACAAGACATTTTAAACGGTGATGTTGGCGGTGGTTTCCACGGTATTCAAATCACCTCTGGTTTGTTCCAAGTATGGCGTGGTTGGGGTATTACCAACTCATTCCAGCTTTACTGCACAGCGATCGGTGGATTGGTATTAGCAGGCTTGTTCCTATTTGCCGGCTGGTTCCATTACCACAAACGCGCTCCTAAACTGGAATGGTTCCAGAATGTGGAGTCGATGCTGAATCACCACTTGCAAGTACTGCTAGGTTGTGGTTCCTTGGGATGGGCAGGTCACTTAATCCACGTGTCCGCACCGACCAACAAGCTTTTGGATGCAGGGGTTGCTCTCAAAGACATACCCCTGCCCCACGAGTTCATTTTGAACAAAGACTTGTTGACCGAACTGTACCCTGGCTTTGCAGCTGGTTTAGCACCTTTCTTCACCTTGAATTGGGGTCAGTATGCTGACTTCCTAACCTTCAAGGGCGGTCTAAACCCGGTAACAGGCGGCTTGTGGTTGACTGATATTTCTCATCACCACTTAGCGATCGCAGTTGTCTTTATCATTGCTGGTCATCAGTACCGTACCAACTGGGGTATTGGTCACAGCATTAAAGAGATCCTCGAAAACCATAAAGGTCCTTTCACCGGTGAAGGTCACAAAGGTCTCTACGAAAACCTGACCACATCTTGGCACGCTCAGTTGGCTACTAACCTAGCCTTCTTGGGTTCGCTGACCATCATCATCGCGCATCATATGTACGCGATGCCCCCCTATCCATATTTGGCAACTGACTACGCTACGCAGTTGTGTATATTCACTCACCATATTTGGATTGGCGGCTTCTTGATTGTTGGTGGAGCGGCTCACGCTGCGATCTTCATGGTGCGGGATTACGATCCAGTTGTGAACCAAAACAACCTGCTGGATCGGGTGATTCGTCACCGGGATGCGATCATTTCTCATCTAAACTGGGTGTCTATATTCCTCGGCTTCCACAGCTTTGGACTGTACATCCACAACGACACGATGCGTGCATTGGGTCGTCCCCAAGACATGTTCTCTGATACGGCAATTCAATTGCAGCCAGTATTTGCCCAGTGGATACAAAATATCCACGCTTTGGCTCCTGGAACAACTGCACCCAACGCCCTAGAACCAGTTAGCTATGTCTTTGGCGGCGGTGTATTGGCTGTTGGCGGCAAGGTGGCAGCTGCGCCCATCGCTTTAGGTACAGCAGACTTCCTAATTCACCACATTCACGCCTTCACCATTCACGTCACCGTCCTAATTCTGCTCAAAGGTGTGCTGTTTGCCCGTAGCTCTCGTCTGATTCCAGACAAAGCAAACCTGGGCTTCCGGTTCCCCTGCGACGGGCCTGGTCGTGGCGGTACTTGTCAAGTGTCTGGTTGGGATCACGTATTCCTCGGACTCTTCTGGATGTACAACTCCCTGTCCATTGTAATTTTCCACTTCAGCTGGAAGATGCAATCAGATGTTTGGGGAACCGTAGATGCAGATGGTACTGTGACTCACATCACTGGTGGTAACTTTGCTCAAAGCGCCATCACGATCAATGGTTGGTTGCGTGATTTCTTGTGGGCACAAGCGACACAAGTCATCAACTCCTACGGCAGTGCGCTATCTGCTTATGGACTCATGTTCTTAGGCGCTCACTTTGTTTGGGCATTCAGCTTGATGTTCCTGTTCAGTGGTCGTGGCTACTGGCAAGAATTAATTGAGTCCATTGTTTGGGCGCATAATAAACTGAAGGTAGCACCATCAATTCAGCCTCGCGCTTTGAGCATTATTCAAGGTCGCGCGGTAGGTGTAGCTCACTACCTATTAGGTGGAATTGCTACTACTTGGGCATTCTTCCATGCACACATCCTTTCAGTAGGGTAGCAATCAGCTTTCTATAAGTTAGGAGTTAAAAGTTAGGAGTTAGGAGTTAAGAATAAAAATTTAAAACTCATAACTTTCAACTCATAACTCCTAACTATCAACAGCTGGTATTTGATGGCTAAAGGTCAGAGGATTTATTAAACCTATGGCGACAAAATTTCCGAAATTTAGCCAGGATCTCGCACAGGACCCGACGACTCGTCGGATATGGTATGCGATCGCTACAGGCAACGACTTTGAAACCCATGATGGCATCACAGAGGAAAATCTTTACCAAAAGATTTTCGCAACTCACTTCGGTCACTTGGCAATCATCTTCCTGTGGGCATCCAGCCTCCTGTTCCATGTAGCCTGGCAAGGTAACTTTGAACAGTGGATTAAAGATCCCCTGCATATCCGTCCCATCGCCCATGCGATTTGGGACCCCCACTTTGGTAAACCAGCGATCGAAGCTTTTACCCAAGCGGGCGCTAGTAATCCGGTAAACATTACCTACTCTGGTCTCTACCATTGGTGGTATACCATCGGTATGCGGAATAACAGCGAACTGTACAACGGTTCAGTCTTCTTGCTAGTATTCGCTGCTGTATTACTGTTTGCTGGTTGGCTACACTTGCAACCCAAGTACCGTCCTAGCTTGGCATGGTTTAAGAGCGCTGAACACCGCCTAAACCACCACTTAGCAGGTTTGTTTGGTGTTAGTTCCTTGGCGTGGGCTGGTCATTTAATTCACGTTGCTGTCCCCGAATCTCGCGGTCAGCACGTAGGTTGGGACAATTTCTTAAATACCCCACCCCACCCAGCAGGTTTAACACCATTCTTTACAGGCAACTGGGGCGTTTACTCTCAAAACCCTGACACTCCCGGACATATATTCGGGACATCGCAAGGTGCAGGAACTGCAATTCTGAGTTTCTTGGGTGGTTTCCATCCCCAGACAGAAGCTTTGTGGCTGACTGACATAGCTCATCACCACCTAGCGATCGCAGTTTTATTCATCGTTGCCGGTCACATGTACCGGACAAACTTTGGGATTGGTCACAGTCTCAAAGAAGCCTTGAATGCCAAAAATTTCTTTGGTATTCCTGTTGAAGGACCGTTTAACCTACCTCACCAAGGTATCTACGACACCTACAACAACTCCCTGCACTTCCAATTGGGATGGCACTTAGCAGCGCTAGGTGTTGTTACTTCTCTGGTAGCGCAGCACATGTACTCCATGCCTTCCTACGCATTTATTGCGAAGGACTACACAACCCAGGCAGCGTTGTACACGCATCACCAGTATATTGCTGGATTCCTGATGCTTGGTGCTTTTGCTCACGGAGCAATCTTCTGGGTACGTGACTACGACCCAGAGCAAAACAAAGGCAACGTACTTGAGCGCGTGCTGAAGCACAAAGAAGCGATTATTTCCCACCTTAGCTGGGTATCCCTTTTCTTGGGCTTCCACACCCTTGGTCTGTACGTCCACAACGACGTAGTAGTTGCTTTCGGTACTCCTGAAAAGCAAATCTTGATTGAGCCAGTATTTGCTCAATTCGTCCAAGCTGCTAACGGTAAGGTACTGTACGGTTTAGACGCCTTACTATCTAACCCCGATAGTGTTGCTTACACAGCATGGCCCAACTACGCTAACGTTTGGTTGCCAGGCTGGTTAGATGCCATCAATGCTGGTACTAACTCTCTGTTCTTGACAATTGGCCCTGGCGATTTCTTGGTACACCATGCGATCGCTTTAGGTCTGCACACCACCACCTTGATCTTGGTCAAAGGTGCTTTGGATGCCCGTGGTTCTAAGCTGATGCCCGATAAAAAGGACTTCGGCTATGCCTTCCCTTGCGACGGCCCCGGTCGTGGCGGTACTTGCGACATCTCCGGTTGGGATTCCTTCTACCTTGCTGCGTTCTGGATGCTCAACACCATTGGTTGGTTGACCTTCTACTGGCACTGGAAACATCTCGGTATTTGGCAAGGTAACGTTGCTCAGTTCAATGAGAACTCTACATACCTCATGGGCTGGTTCCGCGATTACCTCTGGGCTAACTCCGCTCAGTTGATTAACGGCTACAACCCCTACGGCGTGAATAACCTGTCTGTCTGGGCTTGGATGTTCCTATTCGGACACCTAGTTTGGGCTACTGGCTTCATGTTCTTGATCTCTTGGAGAGGTTACTGGCAAGAGTTGATCGAAACCCTTGTTTGGGCACACGAACGTACTCCTCTAGCTAACTTAGTTCGCTGGAAAGACAAGCCCGTTGCTCTGTCCATCGTTCAAGCTCGCGTAGTTGGTCTAGCTCACTTTGCAGTCGGTTACGTTGTAACTTACGCCGCATTCTTGATTGCTTCTACTGCTGGTAAGTTCGGTTAATTCGGCTGCTAGTTTTGTAGGTAAGTAATAAAAATCCCCTGCCGCAAGGTGGGGGATTTTTTGTAAAATTGATTAAATTTAAAATTACAGTAATAGAAGTTAAAAATACTATAAAAATAAGTGGAAATAAAGTACAATTTCAACAAAAATCTATTCTCAAAGAAAGTTGGTGGCTGATGTGGTGTAGTTTTCCTAACTTAAATTGGGCAAGGTTAAGAACTTACGATGATTTCTCCGCTGAGATATTAGATTGTGATGGTTCTAAATACACATTTTCTAATGAAGAAGAAGCGCGTTACTTCTTAATGGAGGATGAATATACACAATTTGAATCACTTGACCAAGAAGATGAACAAGAACTTGGTATCCCGTTGTGTTTCATACAGATACCGGAAGGAAAAAACGAAAACGAATTAATAGAAAAAATGTATGTAAAACAAACCGGAATACGAAATGAACACTAAACTTGTTGAATCACTGTTGCAAGTTATTCTATCTCTCTCTGATGAAGAGCGATCCCTTTTGAAAGAAAAGCTATTTTTCGATGAATCAGAGCCTTCAACTGATGAGCTAGTGCTACTTGCCCAGAATGGAGGAGCATTTAACTTTCTTGAAAATGAACCAGATATATACTCACTTGATGACGGAGAACCTATCTAATGTCTCTCCAAAAAGGTGATATCGTCTTAGTTCCATTTCCATTTACAGACTTGACTGGAACAAAGCTACGCCCTGGTTTAGTTTTATGGATAGACACTATAGGTGATGATGTCACTTTATGTTTTATTTCATCTCAAAATATAAGTAGTTTGAGTCTAGAAGAATTCATTTTAGAACCTTCAGATCCAGATTTTACTAGTACTGGATTACAGGTTGCGTCTAAAGTTAGGGTGACTAAAATAACTACCATAGAGCGTAGACTAATCACCAGAAGGATAGGTAAATTAGGAGCAAATCAAGTTCAGCAGTTGAATACAGTACTGCTTCAAGCTTTGAAACTGACATAATTTCAAGTATGTTATAAACCTAGTGAAAACGGCCTAGTTTACCGCTGTAGGCATCGCCTAAAATTAACTTAGTAATAATCAGCAATATGGAAGAACTCCACCACTGATTTTAGAAGATATCAGAGCAGCGATCGCTTATGCAGCACAATTAACTAGAAAATAGGAATTACTGCCACTGCGATAAGGCTGTCTTGTAGTCGCAGACGAAATACAGACGCGAATCAGGCGATCGCAGTGATACTATATATGGAAAATCAGAGGAGTTCTCACGTGTCTGTTCCCGAAATTACCGAAAAGCTATTAGCAGCAAAACAAGAGAAAGGATTAAGCTTTGGCGATTTAGAGAAAATTCTTGGACGCGATGAAGTATGGATTGCTGCTGTAATCTACCGTCAAGCTAGTGCTTCCCCAGAAGAAGCCAAGTTACTAGTCGAAGCATTGGGATTAGGCCCAATTTTTATTAACGAGTTGACACAATACCCTGTAAAAGGATTAGGCCCAGTTGTACCAACCGACCCACTAATCTATCGTTTCTACGAAATTATGCAGGTGTACGGATTCCCAATTAAAGCCGTGATTCACGACAAATTCGGCGATGGGATTATGAGCGCCATTGACTTTACTTTAGATGTCGAAAAAGAAGCAGACCCCAAAGGCGATCGCGTTAAAATCATTATGTCTGGTAAATTTCTACCATACAAAAAATGGTAGTATTTCAATAACATCAAAACAAGTTATAACTATAAAACTGAGATTACTTGATAAATCTTGCAAGAAGAGCCAATAACGCCAGCAAAAAAAATAATTATTAATCCCTACTATACCCAGCAAAACGGAGCAGCATATTTAGGTGATAGCCTTAAGCTTGTTAAATTTATTGATGATAATAGTATTAATTTAATTATTACCTCACCTCCATTCGCACTCACCCGCAAAAAAGAATATGGTAACGAAACTGCTGAAAAATATATCGAGTGGTTTCTACCTTTTGCCTATGAATTTAAAAGAGTACTGGCAGATAATGGCTCATTCATACTAGATTTAGGCGGCGCTTACTTACCTGGTAATCCCGTGCGGAGTATCTACCAATACGAACTTTTAGTCAGATTATGCAAAGAAGTAGGTTTCTTTCTTGCTCAAGAATTTTACCACTATAATCCGGCTCGACTGCCAAGCCCTGCTGAGTGGGTGACAATCAGACGGATTCGTGTGAAAGATTCTGTAAATACAGTTTGGTGGTTGTCTAAAACACCGAATCCTAAAGCAGATAACAGAAAAGTATTAAAGCCTTATAGCCAAAGTATGAAACAGTTACTCAAAAATGGCTATAAAGCAAAAATACGTCCTAGTGGACATGATATTTCTGATAAATTTCAAAAGGATAACCAAGGTGCAATTCCGCCGAATTTGCTAGAAATTGCTAATACTGAATCGAATAGTGCTTATTTACGACGCTGCAAAACAGCAGAAATTAGACCCCATCCAGCACGCTTTCCTCAAGGGTTCGTCGAGTTTTTCATCAAATTTTTAACTGATGAAGGTGATATGGTATTAGATCCATTTGCCGGTTCTAATACAACCGGCTTTGTTGCTGAAACTCTGCAACGCCGATGGATATCTTTTGAAATTAATGAAAATTATGTAATGGGAAGTCGTTATCGATTTAGCCAATAACCAAATTAAGTAAAGAGTCAGGAGTTATAAGTTAAAATTGATAACTTATAACTCTTAACTCATAGCTACTCAATTAAATTTCTCCATTCACTTGCATTTGATGAACTCGATCGGCTAGCTCTTGACGACCTCGATCATCTAGTTTATCAATAGCTAACATCCCCATCAGAATAACTTCTTTCAGGGTCAAACGTGTGGAATGTGCCTGTTTTTGCACAATCTCTTTAATAATGGGACTGACACCAATCGCTGTACTCGCTCTAGCCACAGAAGAAAAGGAAACACTAATGATTCAGCCTAAATCTTAGCACTTTCAATGAGGTTATTCTCTAGAGCTAAAACTTAATTTAAGTGTGTTTCAACTCATACTTCAATGAGTAAACATAAATTGGAAATTACGTATGGTGAGTTATCAAATTTTCAGTATGGCAAACCTGATACTTGCTCATTGAGGACACGTTATCGTATGATATCAATATTCTCAACAGTTAAAATTTTGGCTATTTTTTCCAAAATTTCTACTAAGTTCTCAATCGTCATATTAAAGATACGAGCTAATTTTGATATATCAGAAAAGTCCACTGTTGTCGTTTTATGACGACGCGCATAGCTTGTAACTCTGCTGCAAATTACCCCACAATGGTCAGAAACTTCTTTTATTGACCACACTTTCACTTGTGCTAGTTATCGAAGCTGTAATCTGAACTAATTACATCTTTAATAACTAGCCAACCTCATGCGATCGCGACAATTAACTGAAATCTAGAAACCTAAAATCTGATGTTTATTTTACATAATAGCAACATCAAAAGCAAAAACCTCTGTTCTGAGATCCTCAAAAATCACTTACTAATCGCCAGTTTGCAAACCTAGTTATATTTGTGATAACTGAGTTAGAAAAAGCGAGCGGCTGATGAAAACAGTGCTTTCAGCAGAAGTATTCGCACAAATAAGACTTGTATACCACCGGGAAAACCCTACTTTAAAGAGATCGTAAATTGTCAAATATAATCTTATGAACACGCTTTACAGAAATATACAGCGTAAATAAGAATAATAACTTAACCGAAGTAAAATTTTCCTGAATACAGCCAATTAATGCCGTCATAAGGAAAAGCAGTGAGTAGAGGAGAGAGAAAGCGATGAGGGACCCTTATCTGTTGGCAGCAGGCTTGTTAACAGGATTAGCAATACCAGCATCGGCTCTTCCACATCTGTCAATTGTCCTGCCAGAAAGTTCTAGATTCCTGTGGGATTTAAAACAAGGTTCGCAGACAATAGTCAGTACAAAAATTATCCCCAGCGTCGATCTTTCCTTACCCGAACTCAGCGGCCAAGCGTTCCAACCCCTAAAAAGTTCGCAGCCAATAGTAAGTGAGAAAAACGTCTCTAGCGTACCAGAATTTAGCAGTCAGGGATTACCAGTATCAACAGAGTCATCACTCAACCCCAGCACCCAAGCAACTAGCCTCTTATTGACATCTGGAAATCAACTTTACTACCAAAGATTGGCAGCTTTGAAAACAGGTCAGATTTATACACGCGTAGATAGTGATAATTTGCAATCATTGTGGGAGTCGATCAAGAAACGTCAACTAACTTATGACGACTGGAAAAGTTTATTAGCTTTAGAAGCTAGAGCGATCGCTCAAGGTCAAGGTGCCAATCATCTAAGTATTTTAGTTGGTGATTCTTTGAGCATGTGGTTTCCCAGAGAAAAACTGCCTGCTGGTAAATTGTGGCTCAATCAAGGCATATCTGGAGATACTTCTAGTGGCGTTTTAAAAAGATTGGGGGCATTTTCAGCAACGCGACCAGATGTTATTTACATTATGGCTGGGATTAACGACCTACGAAAAGGCGCTAGTGATGAAACAATTTTGCATAATTATCGCCGGATTGTCCGGCGTTTACGCCAGACTCACCCCAAAGCTCAAATCATTGTCCAATCAATTTTGCCTACTCGTCTAGCAAAAATTTCTAATAGCCGTATTCGTCATCTCAACATCCAACTAACCGCGATCGCTAAACAAGAAGGTGCTAATTATCTCAATATTTATAGCTGGTTTACGGATATGGAAGGCAATTTGCGCCCAGAGTTGACCACAGATGGGTTGCACCTGTCTCAAGAGGGATATGATGTGTGGCGAACGGCACTACAGCAGATAGAATACACACTCACTCAGCGTGAGAATTGAGCGATCGCTTTGCCGACACTTGGAGCGATGTCTACGACGGGCTGCGCCTACGTAATTTTTAAAATTATGGAAGTTACTGATACTGATGCCATTAACATACGTTCTGTAATTGAATACCAATTGGCAGCTTTTAAAAAAGATGATGCCCAAGGCGCTTTTGCCTTTGCTAGTCCAGCGATTCAGGCGCAATTCCAAAGCCCAGAAAATTTTATGCAGATGGTAAAAAGAAGCTATCCAGCAGTATACCGTCCTCGTTCTGTATTTTTTGAGAACATAACAACCATCCAGGGAAACATAACTCAACCAGTGCTGCTACTTGCTCCTGATGGAGTCCCCTTGAGGGCTTTATATTTTATGGAAAAACAGCCCAATAATATCTGGAGAATTAACGGTTGCTTTCTAGTTTCTCTAGAAGATAAATAAACTCTATATTTATAGAACTAAAATTTTATACTTTAACGCCCAAGGCTTCCCTATTTAAAACCTGATTCAACTTCCCGCTACGATAACCTTCTAAATCTAAGGTTACGTAAATAAATCCAAAATCTTGAAATGCCGAAACTAGTGTTTGTAAATCGTTAGTTAATACAAACTCTTTGATTTGTTCTGGTGGTAACTCAATACGTGCTGTATCCCCTTCCGATCGCACGCGCAAATTCTGCCAACCTAGCTTTCTTAAGAAAATTTCTCCTCTACCAACTCGTTGCAACTTAGCTACAGTAATCTCTTCACCGTAAGGAAACCGGGAACTGAGGCAAGGTTGAGCAGGTTTATCCCACCAAGGTAAACCGAGTTGTTGCGAAAGTTGGCGAACTTCAACCTTGGTAAGACCGACTTCTGCTAAAGGCGATCGCGCCCCTCTTTCTTTAGCCGCCTGAATTCCTGGGCGATAATCATGCAAATCATCAGCATTCACCCCATCCACCACATAAGGATAACCCAACTCTAAAGCTAAAGGTTTGAGGGTATCGTGCAACTCACTTTTGCAAAAATAACAACGGTTAACTGGGTTAGAAGTGTAATTGGGATTTTCCATCTCGTGAGTCTGGACGATTTTATGAGGAATCCCAATTGTTGCAGCTTGAATTTTGGCGTCTTCCAATTCTTCTGGTAACAGTGAAGGAGAAACAGCAGTGACAGCCAAAGCGCGATCGCCCAACACATCATAAGCAATTTTGGCAACCAAAGTGCTATCAACGCCCCCAGAGTAGGCAATCAACGCCTGCTCCATTTCTTTAAATAAGGCTCTTAATTGCTCAAATTTTTCTGTCAGCATCATTTCCCAATCCTGCCAAAACCCTACAGCACCCAATCATTTATATTGTAGTCATTAGTTATAGAGGATTGGGCATTGGGCATTGGGGCATGGGAAAGAGGAGGCAAGAGGCAGAAGTTCTACAATGTTTGAATTTTGAATTTTGAATTTTGAATTTTGAATTGATTTCTCCCCTGCTCCTCTGCTCCTTACTCCCCATCAACCAACGGACTGTACTTAGCCACCAGACGGGCTAAAAGTGGTAAATCAATTGGTTTAGAAATATAGTCATTTACTCCAGCCGCTAGACAGGTTTCGCGATCGCCTTTCATCGCCATTGCTGTTTGAACAATTACCGGAATCGTCCGATATTGCTGATGTTCTCGCAGTTGTTGTACCAAGTTAAGACCATTTCCATCTGCCAAACAAACATCCATTAAAATTACCGCTGGATCTAGCTGTGTTAGAGCTTCCCACATCTCGTCAGCATTCTTAACCCAAGTCACTTGATATCCCAATTTATGTAAATAAATTTGTATTAAATTAGCGTTGGGTAAATCATTTTCTACGAGCAAAATTTCTACAGAGGAACTAGGTGTCAAAGGCAGAGGAAATGAGGGAAAATTTGCTTCCCCTGCTTCCTTATCTAGCCTCACTCCTATCTCTTGTTTAAGGGGAATTACAAGAGTAAAACGGGAACCACGATCTATTTCCGATTCAACTTTCACCGAACCACCGTGAATTTGGGCGAGTTTCTGAGTCACTGCTAAACCCAAACCAGTACCTTCAATACCATCTGCTACGGCCTTGGCAATTTGGAAATATGGCTGAAACAGTTGAACTTGATCTTTTTGGGAAATGCCAGTGCCAGTATCCCATACTGTAAAATGCACAAATACACCTTTGGAAGCAATCTGTAAGCCAACACTTCCTTTACTGGTAAACTTTAGGGCGTTGAAGAGTAAATTCAACAACATTTGCTTGAGTCGTAAGGGGTCAGCTACTAAGGTTGTAATATCAGGTTCAAGTTCTAGACACAGTTTCAAACCTTTATTAGCAGCTTTCTCTTTCACCAATGCCAAAACATTGCCACACAATATTGGCACATCTATTGTTTCCCACTGTACTTCTAGCTGATTTGCTTCAATTTTAGAGAGATCCAAAATATCGTTGATCAGAGCTAGTAAGTGTTTACCGCTAGACTGAATAATATTTAAATACTCTTGCTGCCGTTCTTTAGTTGGTTCGTATCCTGGAGCTAAAAGCAGATGGGTAAACCCAATAATGGAACCAAGCGGTGTGCGAATTTCGTGGCTGGTGTTTGCCAGAAACTGATTTTTCAGTTGATTGGTGCGCTCCAATTCTTGATTAGAGTTACTTAACTGTTGACACCGTTGCGACCAAGACAGGATGTGCCTAAGTTGTACTAAGGCTGTACTACAGCATTCGGCAGACCTTGCCATCAATTGCGATCTGAGTTGAACTTGCGATTCTATGAACGACTCATGATGAGAACTTAGGGGTGCTGTCGCAAGAATTAGCCAACCGATAACACTGCCAGAATCATCCGCCAACCGCCAAGCGCTCGGTAGTTGCTGATTCTCAAGCTGTTGCAAATCTTCAATTTTTATGACTTCTTGCAATCTCAACAGCAGCTTTTTTTCTGCTGTCAGCACTTCTAGAAAGAGTGGTGAATTTGGGGATGGAGAACGAGAAACATAGCAAACTGTGGCAACAGTTTCTTGTGGTTGACACATAGCGATGCCTACGGCACATTCTGTAAGTGCCAGATTACTGGTGTGAACAGCACTGTTAATCTCGTTAACCACGGTTTGGAAAATTTCCGCTTGTGCTGCTTCTGACTGTGGGACAGTGTTACAAGCAGAAAGCAAGCAATCATTAAGGCGACTTTGCAACTGGTTTAAGCTGCTCTCCAGCCACAGCTGCGCGCGAAGTTGCTCATTTGTTGTCAAAAGTTTTGGCGTTGCATCTATCAGTGATTTCTGGTCTGGTAAGCTTGAATACTGCTGCATGGTCAATTAGACCGCTGAACAAGTTTGGCTACGTATAAAAATCCCAACAGGATTTTATGTATATTAGCGGACAATTCTTTTTTATTTATAAACGATAACTTATGTTGTTATAAACCATAACTTATGATGTCGAGTTTAGCAGCTAGTCCAAAAAAAATTATTGTATGAACCACTAACCTAAATTTTTTCAACGCAACTGAAAACTTATGGATGCACAATTCGCCCAACTAATCGTGAATGGGATTGCGGTGGGGAGCATTATTGCTCTAGCCGCAGTCGGACTGACTCTTACTTATGGAATTTTACGACTATCGAACTTTGCTCATGGTGACTTTCTCACTTTAGGAGCCTATCTAACTTGGCTGATAAACACCATTGGAGTCAATATTTGGCTGTCGATGATTTTGGCGGCGGCGGGAACAGTAGCAGCAATGCTGTTATCGGAAAAGTTACTGTGGTCAAAGATGCGCTCTATCCGTGCTACTTCCACTACGCTGATTATTATTTCTATTGGACTTGCCTTATTTCTTCGCAATGGAATTATTTTTATCTGGGGTGGCAGGAACCAAAATTATAATTTACCTGTTACTCCGGCTTTAGATATTTTGGGTTTAAAGATACCGCAAAATCAATTATTGGTATTAGGGTTGGCGGTGCTAGCAATTTTGGCGCTGCATTATCTGCTGCAAAATACCAAAATTGGTAAGGCGATGCGAGCAGTTGCCGACGATCTGGATCTAGCTAGAGTTTCAGGTATCAATGTTGACCGAGTTATTTTTTGGACTTGGGTAATTGCTGGCACGATTACGTCATTGGGCGGCAGTATGTATGGGTTAATTACAGCTGTGCGCCCGAATATGGGTTGGTTTCTAATATTACCATTGTTTGCCTCAGTAATACTTGGGGGGATTGGCAACCCCTACGGTGCGATCGCAGCAGCTTTTATCATTGGCATCGTCCAAGAAATCAGTACTCCTTGGCTGGGTTCACAGTATAAACAAGGTGTCGCACTGTTAATCATGATTTTGGTGCTGCTCATTCGTCCCAAAGGTTTATTCAAAGGAACGATTTGAGCAGCACCTATCCACTTCTAACTACTCAATAATGTGGAAATACCAGGCTGCTACCAGAAAATTGATAGCTAACAAGAACAGTGCCCAGCCTGTGCGATAGGCGTAGGGAGGTTTAGCTCCACTGTCGGCAACTGGTAAATCTTTGTTTTTAGCAGTCATAATGCGATTCTCCTAATGTCAGGACTTTTTAAGAAATACCAAACTGGTGTACCAAATACTCAAATTCTTTAAGAATATTTGTGTGAAGTTGGAAATTGGGCATTGGGCATTGGGAATTGGGAAGGCAGTGCGGTCTTGGGGTCTCCCCAAGTGGAGCAACTGCCGTCATTGGGCATTGGGGAGACAAAGGAGAAACTTGTCCCCCTGCTCCCCTGCCCCTCTGCCCCTCTGCCCCCCTGCTCCCCCCACTCCCTACTCCCCACTCCCCACTCCCTCCTCTCCAGCATGATAGGAACTGCGAACCAGAGGGCCAGAACGAACATGGTTGAATCCCATTTCCCATGCTAATCTGCCAAGTCGATCGAATTCCTCTGGAGTCCAATATTTTTGGACTGGCAAATGTTCTAAAGAAGGACGCATATACTGCCCAATAGTCAAGCGATCGCATCCCACAGCCCTTAAATCAGCCATTGCTTCAATGACTTCATCAACTGTTTCTCCGTGTCCCAGCATCAAACCTGATTTGGTGGGAATTGTTGAATCGATTTCTTTAACCGTAGCCAGCACCAAGAGGGAGCGATCGTATTTGGCTCCCCGGCGTACTGGCCCAGTTAACCGCCGCACTGTCTCAATATTGTGATTAAAACAAGCTGGTTTAGCTTTGACAATCATCGCTATCCGCTGGCGTTGACCTAACTCGCCAACACCAGCACCACCCCAAAAATCTGGAGTCAGCACTTCAATTTGAGTCTCAGGGTTCAATTGGCGGATAGTCGCGATCGTCTCGACAAAATGCCCTGCACCCTGGTCAGACAAGTCATCACGGGCTACAGAAGTCAGCACCACATAATGCAATCCCAAAAGCTGCACCGCCTGGGCAACCTTTTCTGGTTCCTCTAAATCAAGAGGCATTGGTGCATGACCTTTATCTACTTGACAGAAAGCACAAGAGCGCGTGCATGTAGGCCCCATTAGCAAAAAAGTTGCAGTTTTTTGGGCATAGCACTCTCCACGGTTAGGGCAGCGTCCTTCTTCGCAAATCGTGTGAATTTGGCGCTGCTTAATAATGCGTTGTACGGTAGAGATTTCACTGGCTTTACCAATCGGGCGACGTAACCAGCTAGGCATTGCCCTAATTTCAGACTTTAGGTCGGCTTGTTGTGACGAAATCATAGACATCCAAGCAAGATGCGGATATAGATGTAGTGGTCTGTTGATTAAATATCACAATGACACAAATTTAAAAGAGCGCAAGCAAAAGTTTTGCAAAACACTTCTAACAATGTCATTTATACCGAAATATACTATCCCCCAATTGCTAGAAATTATGTATATAGTGGGAGGATTCTCAAGGACAATCGGCAAAGCCGCTATTTACACTTATAGTTTCTGTTAGAGCAAACAGTCGTGGCAAGCAACAAGATTTTAGTTATCGATGACACTACAGTTGTCAGGGTAAAAGTACGAGAAATGTTGCCTCCGGGCAATTTTGAGGTACTGGAAGCAAAAGACGGTGTGGAAGGACTAAATTTCATTCTTCAGGAAAAACTCAGCCTGATTATGCTGGATTTCCTGTTGCCTAAAATGAGTGGCTGGGAGGTTTTCCAGAAAGTTCAAGCCGATCCAGAGTTAAGGAAAATTCCTTTAGTGATCATGTCTGGTCGCAAGGAAGAGGTGACTGAGAAAATCACAGAACCATTTGAATATTTTGAATTTCTGGGCAAACCTTTCGATCAGAAACAACTAATTGGTGCAATTAAGCTAGCTATGGCCAAGGCAAAACAGCCACGCCCAGAACTAGTCTCAGTAGGAGCAGCGGTTGCCGTCAAAAATAGCACAGTAGCAACCTCTGGTGCCGCCAATGGTACGGTAGTAGCTCCTAGCGTTGCAAACGCTAGCGTCACAGCCCCCAGCACCACAACCCCCAGTACTGGAGGAGTCTCCGAGGCAGAAATTAATGCATTGAATGAGAAAATTGTCAAAATGCAAGCAGAAATTGATGGTTTGAAGAAACAGCTAACTCAGGTTGTGACTTTTATTAAACAAAAAATCAAGTAGTATTTGTGCTCGTTATTATTATCGCAGCCAAAAATACACCATCTATACTGGTGTCCGATTAAAAGCGGATAAAAATAGTTAGTTCAAAAACACTTATGTTGATAAATCATCATTATTTAGTGAGGTACAGCTTGACCTTAGCCCGGTAAAGCTGTACTTTATCTTCCCTCTTAATAAGTTCAAATAAGGGTTGTGTTGAGATTTTGATATGTACTTCACTTGATGAGAAAACATACAGTTTAAGATTCAAATATTTAGTAATAAAAATATATTAAAAGTCATATTTTCTAATACAAATTAAACAAAAAAATCCTCTTTCATGATGAGGATAGTCTTTGCGCGGGAATAATAAGCCATAGAAACAATAATTATGAGCATAGTCCGCAATGTTAGTAGTATTAGATACATTATATTCGTTTCCTGGTTATCGCATTACTGAACAAATCTACTCAGGCAGTAAAACTCTAGTTTATCGAGGTATTAGAGAAGAAAACCAAAAATCAGTCGTTCTCAAATTGATGCGGAATGAATATCCTACCTTTGCGGAAATAGCTCAGTTCCGAAATCAATATATCATCACCAAAAACCTCGATTTTCCTGGCATAGTCAAAACCTATAGCTTAGAAAATTACCGTAACAGCTATGTTTTGGTGATGGAAGACTTTGGTGGCATTTCCCTCCAAAACTGGCGAATAGAGGGCAAAGGAAAAAAGGAAAACTGGCTTTCCCTGAACGAGTTTTTCCACATTGCGATTAAAATTGCTTTTACCTTGGAAAGACTGCATCGCGATCGCATCATTCATAAAGATATCAAGCCTGCCAACATCCTCATAAACCCTAGCACAGATGAAATCAAACTCATCGACTTTAGTATTGCCACCCTTCTGCCAAGAGAAATTCAATTTCTCACGAATCCCAACATCTTAGAAGGTACTCTGGCTTACATTTCCCCAGAACAAACTGGCAGGATGAACCGAGGTATTGACTACCGCACTGATTTTTATTCCCTCGGTGTCACCTTCTTTCAGCTCCTCACCGGACAGTTACCCTTCACCAGCAAAGATCCGATGGAGTTGGTTTACTCTCACATTGCCAAACAACCGCCAAGAGCGAGCCGAATTAACTCCGATATTCCGCTAATTTTGTCTGACATCATCAGCAAGCTGATGGCAAAAAATGCCGAAGACCGCTATCAGAGTGCTTTGGGGTTAAAGCATGACTTGGAGGTGTGCCAAAGCCAGTGGCAAGAAACAGGAAATATTGCACCCTTTAAACTCGGTGTCAGAGACATCTCTGACCGTTTCGTAATTCCCGAAAAACTCTACGGTCGCCAAAGTGAAGTTGAAACTCTACTTGCTGCTTTTAAGCGTGTGACAGACGGGACAACAGAAATGATATTAGTTGCAGGTTTCTCTGGCATTGGCAAAACTGCCGTGGTTAATGAAGTCCACAAACCTATTGTGCGGCAGCGTAGTTACTTCATCAAAGGAAAATTTGACCAGTTTCAACGTGACATTCCTTTGTCAGGATTAGTGCAAGCCTTTCGGGACTTAATTGGGCAACTGCTCTCAGAAACTGATGCTCAAATTCAACAATGGAAATCCAAAATTCTGCGGGAATTAGGTACACAAACACAGGTGATTATTGATGTAATTCCTGAACTCGAACAGATTATTGGTAAACAACCTCAGGTTACAGAACTCTCTGGCAGCGCTGCCAAAAATCGTTTCAATTTATTGTTTCAAAAATTCATCCAAATCTTTACAACTAAAGAACATCCCCTAGTTATCTTTCTCGATGACTTGCAATGGGCAGATACAGCTTCTTTGAAATTAATTCAGTTATTAATGTGTGAAAGTATGTTGTCTTCTATTTCAGAAGAGACAGAACAGATGCATGAAACAAAAGGAGGTTTATTATTAGTTGGTTCCTATCGAGATAATGAAACTTCCAAGGCACATCCGCTTTATTTGACACTACAGGAGATTCAAAAAGCAGGAGTAATCATTAATACAATTACTTTAGCACCTTTAAATCAGGGCGATTTAAATCATCTAATTGCTGAGACACTTCATTGTCCAGAATTGGTTGCTGTTCCTCTCACCCAGATGGTGTTTGCTAAAACTAAAGGCAACCCCTTCTTTTCTGTTCAATTTCTCAAATCTTTACACGATGATGGGCTAATTGTATTAAATTTTGATGTTGGTTATTGGCAATATGATATTTCCAGAGTTAAAGATTTAGCTCTCACGGATGATGTAGTAGAATTTATCGGCCTGCAAATAGAAAAATTGCCAATATATACCCAAAAAGTTTTGAAACTGGCTGCCTGTATTGGGAATCAATTTGACTTAAAAACTCTGGCGATCGTTAATGAAAAATCTGTAGTAGATACAGCATCAGATTTGTGGCAAGCATTACTTGATGGGCTAGTTTTACCACAAGCTGAAAATTACAGCATTTTTTCAAAAGATAATACTAATCAAGAATTCATTGTTGATGGAATAGAATCTGTACAATGTTCAAATTCTAATTTACAGCTACCCAAGTATAAATTTGTCCATGATAGAGTGCAGCAAGCCGCTTATTCTTTAATTCCTGAAGAACAAAAAAAGCCAATTCACTTAAAAATTGGGCTACTGTTATTGAACAATATTCCTATTGTAGAACAGGAAGAAAAGATTTTTGAGCTTGTCAATCAGTTTAATATTGCAGTAGAATTCATCTCCCCTCAAGCTAAACGAGATGAACTGGCCCAGATGAATCTAATTGCCGGACGTAAGGCTTTAGCATCAACAGCTTATCCCGCTGCTGTTAAGTATTTAACTATCGGCATCCAATTGCTGGCAAGTGATAGTTGGGAGACTAAATATCAACTAATCCTAGCTTTGTATGAGACAGGAGCAGAGGCTGCGTATCTAGCTGGCGACTTTAGGCAAATGGAGCAATTCGTAGAGGTAGTGTTGGCACGAGCAAAAACACTGCTAGAAAAAGTAAAAGTTTATGAAGTCAAAATTAAAGCTTATGGAGCGCAAAACCAAGCACTAGAATCTGTCAGGACTGCACTAAGTGTTCTAAAATTGTTGGAAGTTGAGTTGCCTGAAAATCCTAGTCAGTCAGATATTCAGCTAGCGATCGCTGAACTAACATTAAATTTAAATGAAAAGCGGATTGAGGATTTAATTGATCTGCCAGAAATGACGGCAGAACAAACATTGGTAGTTATGCGGATTCTATCGAATGCGCTTTTTTTCGCCTATGCAGTTACTCCTGAACTTTTTTTCCTGATTGTTCTTAAACAAATCAACTTATCGCTCAAATATGGCAATGCCCCCTTGTCTGCCTTTGCATACGTTCTTTACGGAACGATCCTCTGTAGTGAAAAGGGAGATATTCAGTCTGGCTATGATTTTGGCAAACTGGCTTTAAGTTTGGTGGCTAAGTACAATGCTAAAGAAGTTGAAGCAAAAGTTATGGAGGTATTTCATGCAGGTATCCGTCATTGGAAGGAGCATCCTAAGGAAACATTAAATACTGTACTAGAAGCTTACTCTCTAGCGATAGAAACAGGAGATTTAGAATTTGCAGCTTTATTTCTTCAGTTTTATTGCTTCTGTTGTTATTCCATTGGTAGAGAACTTACAGGGCTGGAACGCGAGATAGCAAACTACAGCAATGCTCTGAAGCAAATCAAGCAAGAAAGAGCGTTTAACTGGAATTGTATCTATCAACAAAGTGTCTTAAATTTACTGGGGTTTGTAGAAAATCCTTGTCGTTTAATTGGTGCAGCCTATGATGAGGAGAAAATGCTGCCACTGCATTTAGAAGCCAAGGATGGAATCGGACTTTTATATCTATATTTCCATAAACTACATTTATGCTACTTGTTTCAGCAGTTCCCTCAAGCAGCTGAAAATGCCACCCTAGCTGAAAAGTATTTAGATAGTGGTACAGGACAACTAGTTGTTCCTTTTTTCTATTTTTACGATTCTCTGGCCAAACTGGCGGTGTACACTGATGCACCTGATTCAGAGCAAAAGCGTATTCTCGATCGGGTGCAAGCTAATCAGGAAAAGATGCAATATTGGGCATATCATGCCCCAATGAATAATTGGCATAAATTTTATTTGGTAGAAGCAGAAAGGTATCGAGTTGAAGGGAAATATTTTGAAGCAATGGAAGAATATGACCGTGCTATCTCCCTAGCTGAAGAACATGACTACAAGAATGAAGTAGCTTTAGCTCAGGAACTTGCAGCTAAATTTTATCTAAAATGGGGCAAGCAGAAAATTGCTCAAACCTACTTAATTGATGCCTATTATGGATACGTTAATTGGGGAGCAAAAGCCAAAGTTGACGATTTAGTAAAACGCTATCCCCAATTACTCACTCCTATATCCCAGCAACAAAAACTGAGTGTCCCTGCTAGCGAGGAAAGCGCTTCTTTCAATAGCATATCTATATCATCTTTATCTACCCTAAGTAATCAACAAACTGTTATTGGCTCGAAGACAAGTATTTCTGATTCTCTAGATTTAGCCGCATTCATTAAAGCATCTCACGCACTCTCTGGAGAAATCGAGCTTGAGCGACTACTTTCTACTTTAATGGAAGTTGTTATGGAGAATGCAGGAGCTTCTAAATGCGCTTTAATTTTGAGTGAAGGTGATAACTTAGCATTAACTGTCACAGCAGTTTGTTCAAGTTCAAATTTTGAGCATACCTATACTGAGTTTCCATCAACTTGCCTGGAATCAAGCTACGATGTTCCCATTACTTTGATTAACTATGTTAAACGCTCTAGAGAAATCTTGGTTATTGATGATCCAATAGCTGTTTCTTTTCTAGCAAGTGATAGTTATATCACTAGTGAAGAACCTAAGAGCTTATTGTCTATACCTCTTCTAAATCAAGGTAAATTAATTGGGATTCTTTACCTAGAAAATAGTCTGACAACAGGAGCATTTACACGCGATCGCATAGAAGTTCTCAAACTTCTCACCACTCAAGCAGCAATATCCCTAGAGAATGCTATTCTTTATAAAAACTTGGCACAAGCTAAAGAAAGCTTGGAGGAATACAACCATACCCTAGAGGGAAAGGTTCAGGAAAGAACCCAAGAACTCAACGACAAAAATCAATGTTTACAACAAACTTTACAAGAATTGCAAAGTATCCAAATCCAATTAATTCAAAGTGAAAAGATGTCTGCTTTGGGACAAATGGTAGCAGGAATTGCTCATGAAATAAATAACCCGATTAACTTTATTCATGGCAATATCAATCATGCTAGCGAGTATGTCCAAGAGTTGCTGGATTTGATAGTTATTTATCAGCAAGAATATCCCCATCCATCCCTTCTAATTGAAGAGAAATCTGAGGAGATTGACATAGATTTTTTATCAGAAGACCTTCTCAAGATTCTAGATTCCATGAAAGTAGGGAGTTCGCGTATCCGAAATATTGTTTTGGGCTTACGTAACTTTTCTCGCTTAGATGAAGCTGAAATGAAACCTGTAGATGTTCATGAGGGAATAGACAACACCTTAATGATTTTGCAGCACCGACTGAAACCAAATAGCAATTTACTAGAAATTGAAGTCATCAAAAAATATGGACAATTACCGGAAGTTATTTGTTACCCTGGTCAACTAAATCAGGTATTTATGAATATCCTGAGTAATGCAATTGATGCTTTAGAAGAGTTATTCATCATAGATCATCCATCATTAGTAAACGATCGAGAAGAATTAACAAATGGTATAAATACGTCACCGACTTCTCATCGTGTACGACAAATTCACATTTTTACTGAACTAACAAATTCTAATACGGCAATAATTCGGATTACTGATAACGGTTCTGGCATGACAAAAGCCGTGCAGCAGAAAATGTTTGACCCATTTTTTACCACAAAGTCAGTAGGAAGTGGTACAGGTTTAGGGTTGTCGATTAGCTACCAGATTGTCGTAGACAAACACAAAGGTAGTTTAACCTGTAATTCTACACCGGGAAAAGGGACTGAGTTTACTATTGAGATACCAATGCAACAGTTAGAAGGCTAGATGAGTAATTGATCGAGTCCAAATCTAAGAGTACTAAAAACGCAGTTTTTGTGAAAAGCTGCGTTTATAATATTCATTAAAATCGCTCTGACAGATTATTAAAAGACCGATGTGGATGTAGTTGTCATATTCACTCGAGGCTCTTCACGCACATGTCGTCCTGTAACTACCATCTTCACCCCATTAGCAGGCGCAAGTGCAAAACCTCGACGTTGAGGATGCTCTGGCCGCTTACCAGCTAGAGCAAGTTGATAGCCTGACAGTACTTTTGCTAATACTAGCTTCATTTCAAACATAGCCAAAGCTTCACCTATACAGCGACGAACTCCACCACCAAAGGGCAAAAATTCATAAGTAGAAAATTCGTGTTCTAAAAAGCGTTCTGGTTTAAATTGCTGATGCTGCGGATATAAATCCTCACGCTGATGAGTCAGGTAAATACTGGGAACCAGTAATGTTCCAGAAGCTAAAGGATGTCCTAGTAGTTCACAGGGTTCTTGGACTATCCTGGGGAACGCGAACATTGCGATCGGGTGAATTCGCAATGTTTCATTACAAACAGCTGTGAGATAAGGTAGTTGGAAAATGCTCATGGGATCTGGGGAATCACCGAGGGAATCAAGTTCTTGAAGCAATTTATCTCGGACTTTCGGTAAATGATGAATCCAATACAATCCCCAAGCCATTGCTGTTGCCACTGTTTCATGTCCTGCTACCATCAGTGTCATCAAATCATCACGCAACTCTTGATCTGTCATCGGATTACCCGCTTCATCCCGCGCTAACATCAGCAAGGATAAAATATCGATGCGATCTGGATTAGGTTCTTCCCGGCGTTGGGCAATTTCAGCGTAAAGCAATTCATAAATTTGTTGCCGTTGACGCAGAAACCATCCCCAAGGACTCCAAGCTCCTAAATCTTGTTGCAGGAAGGGGAAAAAAAGGAAGCTAGAAGTAAAGGGTGAGCTAAAGAGATCCAAAAGCAACGCCATTAAGCGCTTGATTTTGTCGTAACGTCCTCCCTTATGCAAGCCAAAAATAGCTTGTAAAATAATTTGCAGAGAAATTTCCTGCATTGCAGTACGAGCTAAGAAGGGCTGATTTAGTGGTAACTGGCTAAAGACTTGTTCGGTGAGATTAGAAATCAAAGAGCCGTAGGCTCGCATTCTGTCGCCATGAAAGGAAGGCATTGTGAGTTTTCGCCGCCGTTTATGGCGTTCACCGTTCAGCATGAGGAGTGAATATTCCCCGGCTAAGGGTTCAAATATTCTGTTCACTTTACCAACGAACAGAAACTTCTTCCGATCGTTAGTGAAAATTTCCTTGATTGCTTGAGGATGGTTCACAAAAACTACGGTCTCCCCAAAACCAATTACCTCAGCAGTAAAAATGTCAGGATATTGCTGAGCTGCATTTTCCATAAAACTAACGGGGTCTGCAACCCACTGGATTTTCTGGAGCAAAGGGGGAGTTTTTAGTGGATTAGGTAGTTGCATTTGATTTTTCATACTGAAATTGCGTTATTTTTGTATTGTTAGTTATGGGGTAATATTGATTAACTTTGAAGCAGTAAAATTTTAGATGCTCCCAACACCTTTAAAAAAATCGTTGGGAGCATCGTGAAAAATATTCTCTGAGATAGTATATTTTTACTTATGATGGTAGTAAAACTTTCATGTTTGAAAGTACTTGCATATTGCTTTGAGATTTATCTAGCTCTAAAGTTTCTACTAACTCCAGTCTTTCTATAGTTTGATAGCGATCAGAATTAAAATACCAATCTAGATTGCCCCGTATCCAGGCATACATTCCTGAAATATACTTTGTAAGTTCAGCATCTACTTCTTCTCCAAAAGATGGCAGACATGCTTCTAGTTCGATCAGTTCTCGTACTTCTCGATCGTGGATATCGACTGCACGCTTAATCGCTATTTCTAGAGGTAGTTGCTGTTGATAGTACAATACTAATACTAAATTGTGAACATCACCACTTGCCATTTCTCTAGAATACGAGAAGATATCATTACACCAGGCAAGAATATTAATTGTCTTCTCCTTGAGTTTTTTGAAAATCTTGTGCTGTCGTAAAATATCAGGAATCAGCAATTGATCGCAAAATTCAATCAATACTACGGTAAGATCCCCCGCCGAACTTAAGTTTCGTATTCTGATATAAGTATCAATATCCGGTATTATTTCCTGTGCGCGGTTACTTGCTTCCTGTACACATCCAGCGAAGTATTCCTCAAAGCTAAAAACAAAGTGATGGAACCATTTTATGCTCCCTATTTGGAGCATCCGTTGTCGTAGGTCACTTAAAGCATAGCTAAGGTGTATATCGTTGCTTGTAAGTTCTGCTCCATTTAGTACTTCAATAAATCTTTGGTGAAAAAGCTTAAGTGCTTCAGGTTGTTGGCCTAAATCTGACATATCACATTGGTCATCCCAAATAAACAGCCAACTGAACAAGTCACCGGCAATCTTTATTTTTTCCAGATTGCAGTAAGGATAAGCACCTGCTACGAGCTTGAAAAAATTTGACTTGGTGAAACGTCGATAAACTGATTCATTTGCCAGTAGGTTAAAGCGAGTTACCCATTCAAGAGCATACTCTTCTAAAACATCAATATGCTTATTGATATGGGATGAAAATGGACAGTATAAATCGGAGGAAAGTAGTTCCTTCATGGCAATTATTAGTTTAGAAGTTCAGAAGTCCTGAACATGAATTACAGAAGAAAAAATCAATAGACTTATAAAAAGCCTATGACAAATTTTTGAAAAGAACTTATTGTAACACCACATATTCTACAGTGTGTAAATTATACTTACGTCACTGCTAGTGGCATGTAAATCTATGTGAATATTTGTAAACTTAACTAGTTATGTTTTTTAAAAAACATAGTTGTAACTATAGCGTAATTATATGTAATTAGATTTTTTGTAAAAAAAAGTTACATATAAAAATACTCATGATAGACACTATTGACTAAATGAAACAATTAACTTACAGCATTAACAATCTTTTTCTGAGCTAGAAATGCACTAATTTGGTAAAAAGACAAGGGTAATGATAACTAATTTATGAGTCACTATCTTCAGAAAGGAAGATACTTATCTCTACTGAAATGAAGATTGGTGGTTAATGTTCCTCATGTAGCGATCGCCCCAACGCAAAGCTATAGGCAATTTAGCGTGAAAATGTTGCTGTTATCAGAGTTTTTGGGAACTATAGGGTTGTCAGACGATAAATTGGCAGCCTGTCTACCAAGAAAATAGAGGGGAATTAGCTGCGATCGCAAGGCAAAAGGCAATAACTAACAATGAATAAAATTAATTTAAATATATGAATGAAAAACCAGATATGAAAATGCTTTATACCCCAGAAGATAGTTTAATCTTAGTGGTAGATGATACTACCACTAATTTAGAAATTGTCTTTAACATATTAAGTAATGCAGGCTTTAAAGTTCTCACAGAAAATGATGGAGAAAAAGCGCTGAAGCAGGTTGAGTTCCAACTTCCCGATTTAATTTTATTAGATGTGATGATGCCAGGAATAGATGGATTTGAAACTTGCAAAAGACTAAAAGAAAATTCAGCTACTTGTGATATACCCGTAATTTTTATGACAGCTAATTCTGATACTCATAGTAAGGTAAAGGGTCTAAATATAGGGGCAGTTGATTATATCACAAAACCCTTTCATGAAGAAGAATTATTAGCTAGAATAAAAACCCATCTTCAATTACGAAATCTCACAAAAACTTTAGAAAAACGAGTTTTAGAAAGGACATCAGCATTATCTAGGGCATTAAAAGACCTACAAGAGTCTCAACTTCAGCTTGTACAGACGGAAAAAATGTCTGCTCTTGGTCAATTAGTAGCAGGAGTTGCTCATGAAATTAATAATCCAGTTGGTTTTATTCATGGCAATCTTGGACACGCTTCAGTATATTTCCAAAACATGATTAACATTATTGATCTTTATCAGGAGCACTATCCTAATCCAGTTCCAGAAATTCAAGAGGAAATTGCAGCGATAGATTTGAAGTATATGCTTGCCGATCTACCTAATTTAATTTCCTCAATGAAAGAGGGAATTCAGCGCATTCGCAACATTAGTACCAGCTTGAGAACCTTTTCTCGAGCAGATAGCGATCGCAAAGTGTATTGCAACATTCATGATGGTATAGACAGTACAATTATGATTCTCAAACACCGTTTAAAAGCATCCGAAGATCGACCCGATATTCAAGTAATTAGAGATTACGATATATTGCCAGACTTAGAATGTTTTATCGGACAACTCAATCAAGTATTTATGAATTTATTAGCTAATGCTATTGATGCTTTAGAGGAGTCTAATATAGGACTTACCTATATGGAAATTGATGCAAATCCTAATCAAGTTTTGATTCAAACCACTCTCACTGAAGATAAAAATTATATCTTGATTAGGATTAAAGATAATGGCGTGGGAATGTCGGCTGATGTCCAAAAAAAAATCTTTGACTATTTATTCACCACCAAGCCTGTGGGTCAAGGTACAGGATTAGGCTTATCAATTGCTCGTCAGATTGTTGTCGAAAAACATGGAGGAACTCTAGAGGTAAATTCATCAATAGGGCAAGGTTCAGAATTCATTATTAAACTTCCTATTTAATAATTATAGTAATTTACGTTTATTAACATAATACATAAATTTATGTTCGAGGCAGTAGTAGACCACAGTAACGATCCAGATTCTCTTGCAGCAGTTGAAGAAGTTCTTCAGCAATGTGCTAGTTCTCTTGCAAAAGATATACCAAAAGCTGGGATTATTTTTGCTGGCTAACCTTGTAAGACTCGATCTAATTCCCCACTCTTGAAGGAGGGTTAGAAAAAATAATGGGGACTTAACCTAGAAGAGACTATGCAAAACCGTAAACTGTCACAACGATAAGGCTCATAATTTCTTATGAACATTTTTTCATTAGAACCAAAAGCAAACATTAAATTCTCAAAATAAAAAGATTAAGTAGTTACTTTAGAGAAATTTTGGGGAACTCTATAAGTGTACTTCCAAGATTGTATTCTCAAAATTTATGATCGATGTACCCAAGGACTCAATAGCTACGCTTAATCTTTCTTTAGAACGTGACATATTTTTACGTACACTAATCAGAGAATTATCTGGTACTTTGCAGGATGTAGTAGGTTTAAAAGAAGCTTCGGGATTTATTAGCGTTGTTGGTGAAAGGATGGGAAGGCAGATTAACCAAGATTATAAATCTGCCCTAGAGATATCTAACCTTTCTCGTAGGCAGGTAGCTGATGTCTTGATTGATTTAAAAAAACGAATCCAGGGCGATTTTTATGTTATTGAGCAGAATGATGAAAAAATTGTCTTTGGCAACCGTGTTTGCCCATTTGGCGACAAAGTACTTAATCGCCCTGCCATGTGCATGATGACTTCAAACGTTTTTGGAACGATCGCAGCTAATAATCTAGGATATGCAAAAGTAGAATTGCAAGAGACAATAGCAGAAGGTAATTCTGGATGTAAAGTTATTGTTTACTTAAAACTTACAGAAGAGGCAGAAGATGCAGAAGGTCGAGAATACTTTAGGGGACTAGAATCTGTGTAAATCCTTCACTATCAAACAAAATAACTCCAGGATTAAGCTTAGTGCAGATATGTAAAGTAGAGTCAAACCGTGAAAGTAGAAGCCCCATGACTCCTGAACAATTTCTTGAATTTGCCAGAGTTTTACCAGAACCTTTACTTCTGGTAAGTGGAGAGGGTCAGCTGTTAGCTACCAATCAACCATTAGCAGATATGTTGGGGTTACGCCGTCAAGAATTGCAGGGAAAAATGCTTTTTGAAATTGTAACTGAGCCTGCTAACGATATTGTAAAGTATCTGCAAGCTTGTTCAAGTAGCAGGGCAATGGTAATTGGCTCTTTGACTTTACGAAAGAATGATGGACAAACGTTAATATGTCGTAGCCAAGGAGCCGTTATTCAACCTTGGTCTCCTGAATCTTCAGCTTTAATTCTCTTACGCTTGGAAAATAGAACTCTGACCAGCAGTAATTTCGTTCTCTTGAACGAAAAAATTGATGAGTTAGCCAAAGAAATTCAGAGACGAAAACAAGCAGAAGAAGCGCTTAAGAAAGTGAATCAAGAGCTAGAAATTCGGGTCGAGGAACGTACAACTGCTTTACAAGACACATTAAATGAACTACAACTTACGCAAACTCAGCTTATCCAAGCTGAGAAAATGTCTAGTTTAGGCCAGATGGTAGCTGGTATTGCTCATGAAATTAATAACCCCGTGAGTTTTATTTATGGGAACCTTCATCACGCTCATAAATACACTCAGGATTTACTGAAATTAATCGAAGCTTATCAACAAGCTTTTCCAAATACTCTTCCAGAAATCCAACAGCAAGTAGAAGAAATAGACTTAGATTTTTTGATTCAAGATATAACCAAACTCTTCCAATCCATGAAAGTGGGAGCAGAACGCATTCAGGAAATTGTTAAATCACTACGTAATTTTTCCAGGCTGGATGAAGCAGAACTTAAGCAAGTCAATATTCATGAAGGAATTGATAGTACTTTGATGATTTTGGAGCATCGCCTGCAAGCTAAACATGAGTACCCAGAAATCAAAGTCATCAAAAAATATAGTCAGCTACCAAATGTAACTTGCTATCCTGGTCAACTCAATCAAGTGTTTATGAATATTCTTGCTAATGCAATCGATGCACTGGAAGCATCAGCGCTCAACAGTCAGTATTCAGAAGTAAATACACAAAAAACTGAAAATCAAAAACTGATAAATAATAATCCCCAAATTCAAATTAAAACTGAGCTAATCGATGAAAAATGGATAGAAGTTAGTATTGCTGATAATGGTTTGGGGATAAATGAACAAGTTCGCTCAAAGCTATTCGATCCATTTTTTACCACTAAAACTGTGGGTAAAGGTACTGGACTAGGGTTATATATAAGCTATCAAATTATAGTTGAAAAACATAACGGGCAACTTAACTGTTTTTCTGTTCCAGAAAAAGGTGCAGAATTTGTAATTAAAATACCTATTCAATAAGCCTTATAAAATTTAAGTTAAAAGATATAACAACGCCTGTTTGCTCATTAGCAAACAGGCGTGTTTTTGATTACAAAATCTGGTTGAGACTCAGTTATATCTTGGCAGTAGAATCAACAGAGGATTCCGACTGACTAACCGAATCTAACTTTGGTAAAAGCAGTGGATTTTCTGCTTTTACATTAGTGTTGATTGTTGCTTGCAAAAATGGGGTATGGGAGATGGAATTGTTAGCCAATGTAAACAGTGGATTTGACAAAATCCCTGCTATGGAAGTGGCAATAAATGTTACCACCAACCCAACCTGCAAAGGTCTTAACCCAGGCAAATCCCAACGCACTTGTGGATAATTCTTCACCGCGTCGGACATTTCATGGGGTTCTTTGACTACCATCATCTTAACTACGCGAATGTAGTAGTAGATGGAGACGACGGTGGTAACTAAGCCTAGCAAAACTAACCAATAAAGTCCTGCTTGCCAACCAGCCCAAAATAAGTAAATCTTGCCGAAAAACCCAGCTAATGGTGGAATACCACCCAAGGAAAGCAGGGAGATACTCAACGCTAGTGTCAAGAGTGGGTCTTTTTGATATAAGCCAGAGTATTCGGCAATCTGGTCGGTTCCCGTCCGCAGTGAGAATAGGATGATGCAGGTAAAGCCGCACAGGTTCATGAACAGGTAAACCAGTAAGTAGAATATCATACTGGCGTATCCTGCCTGTGTACCAGCAATCAAGCCAATCATCACAAACCCAGCTTGGGCAATGGATGAATAAGCTAGCATCCGTTTCATGCTGGTTTGGGCTAGCGCGACTACGTTACCCAAAATCATGCTGAGAACAGCAAGAGCTGTGAAGACAAACCTCCACTCGTCAGCAACAAGGGGGAAGGCTGTTGTTAACAAGCGGATGGCTAAGGCAAAACCAGCTGCTTTAGAACCGACAGATAAAAAGGCGATGACTGGGGTGGGAGCGCCTTCGTAAACGTCTGGTGTCCACTGGTGGAAGGGTGCAGCGGAGATTTTAAAGCCAATACCCGCGATCGCAAAAACCAGAGCAATCACTAAACCTAAAGATTGTCCCACTTTTGCTGTGGCAATGCCACTTGCGATCGCACTAAGTTCGGTTTGTCCTCCAGATAGTCCATACAGCAGGGATACACCGTACAAAAATATTGCTGTACTGGAAGCTCCAATTAACAAGTATTTCAGCGCCGCTTCGTTGGAGCGGGGGTCACGCTTGGTATAACCTGTCAACAAGTAAGAAGAAATACTCAGGGTTTCTAGGGAGATGAAAATCATCACCAACTCACTAGCCCCGGATAAAAACATCCCTCCCAAAGTAGCACTCAGCAAAATAGCGAGAAATTCTGCTAAAGCGGTGCCGCTCTGCTCAACGTAGCGAATTGACATTAGTATAGTCACAATCGCAGACAAGGCAATAATACCGCGAAAGACGATACTCAAGTCATCACTATTAAAGCCACCGGTAAAACCGATAGGATTGGGAGAGTCCCATTGAAAATATAGGGCGACAATCGAAGCAAATAAACCTGCGATCGCTAGATATCCAATCCAGCGTCCAGATGTACGCCCCAAAATCAAATCAACAATCAAAACCCCCAAGAGGGTGAGAATAACAATCCCCTCTGGTAAAATCGTTCCAGCGTTTAGCTGGGATGCAATATTAGCAAAATCCATGAGATGTATAGGTTTTGGCGATTAGACATTAAGGCTAACTCTGTTCACTCTAGCAAGTTTTCTAATCCCCGGACTAGCTCTTTTAACAAGAGCTTAACAGCTTAGATGCAGATGGCGATCACCTACGGCACGCTACGCGAACGCACCAACCTTAATACTTTACCAGCAGCTTTCTCAGTATCCAGGGATTCACTTAACAACTTTCCTACTTCGTTTTTCGGGTGTGACTTTTAGCGAATATCATAAATAATTATGCCGCAACCGATGCGATCGCCACGTACAAAAAGCTCATAAAATTAATCAGGGCACAGCAATGCTGTGCCCCTACAATATTCATAACTCCTAAATTTATTAAAAATCGGCGGATGGCAGCTTACCTTGTAGCGACTGAAATTTAGACTGAACACAGTTGGCACAATTGCAACCAACTCGATCGATAATCGGATTAGATGTTTGAATCAAATGTGGTGTTGGCTCAGGAATTTGTTGTGTAGATACTACCGTCATAAATTGGGTAGCATCAGCAGATTTTAGGCTGGATGCGTTTGCTGGATTGATTACCAGCAGCATAGATACCAGAAATGCGGGACAGGCAAGTAAAATCAGTTTGACAATGTTCATAATTCACACAAAGATAGCTTTGCTGATACAGCATAGCTAATAAATTGCCCAGCTTCAATTTTAATTACCAGGTATTGCTTAACTACGTCCAAATCCTTGACCCCGCAAAACCTTTGACCATACAACTAATTCGCCCTGTTCACCCCCTGCGGCTAGTAACTTACCTTGGGGATGCCAAGCTAGGCTAGAAAATCCTCCAGAGACACCTGTGATAATTTGGGATACTTCTTTGGCTTGGTTCCACAAACATAACCAGCCGTCAGCAGCAGCAGAAGCCAGAAGGAAGCTTTTGGGTGCAAAGGCGATCGCATTAACTACACCCACATGATTAGTTAAAACTCGCGCTTCCCAACCTAAATTATCATCCTCTAGCTTTTCCCACACCACAATACCTTCAACGCTAGAAGATGCCAGTATTGGCGCACCTACTTTAGTCATAGCTTCTGACCACGCCAATTGACGAATTTTACCAGGGAAGCCGCGCATCACCCAAGGGTCGGGGTTGTTCCATTCCAAAACGGTGACACTACGATCCATGTTGCCAGAAGCCAGGAATTTACCATCGGGCGACCAAGCCATAGCTAAACTGACAGTAGTCATATCTAAACTGTATGGTTCTTCATCCCAGTTTTGACTATGCCAAATCTTCACTCCCTTGTAACCACCGATGGCCAAATACTGCCCATCAATGCGCCAATCTATACCCAATACTGAAGAGTTGTCGAAATTCAGCGTCACGACAATTTCACGAGTATCTGCATTCCAGACTTGGACATAACGCCCCAAACTAAAAGCCAGTTGGTTACTGGTGTAATTCCAAGCTAGCTTGTCAACCCATGCGGGAGCATTTTCTAACGTGGCGATCAATTCAGTATCGCGCCAAATTTTCACCTGTCCATCTTGTCCGCCAACAGCTAAAAATTTTCCATCTGGTGAAAATGCCAGACAGTCTACTGATTTACCGTTACTATTTTGTAAAGTTGTGAGTTCGTCATCATTCCACAAAACTACTTCCCCAGCGGCGGAAGTTGCTGCTAAAGTTTGACCTTGTGGCGACCAAGCGATCGCAGTTACATAATCTGAAAGTGTCCCGGAATAATGTTGTTCAAATTCCTTAGATTTGCTGGTTGTGGTGTTCATAGTTATGTGAAGGAGTTAGGAGTTAAGAGTTAGAAGTTAGGAATTTTTAACTCATCACTCATAACTCCTAACTCCTAACTTTTTATTTACGCTAGACAAGCGAGAAAATCTTGCTTAAGTTTGGCTGCATCAAGGTTGCGACCGATGAACACTAGTTCATTTTTGGGGGTTTCGCTTGGTTTCCAGGGGCGATCGGGTTTGCCATCAAATATCATGTGGACTCCTTGGAATACAAATCGATTATCTTCTCCAGCAATATTTAAAATGCCTTTCATCCGAAAAATATCTGGCCCTTGGGTACGCAGTAGCTCCGAAAGCCAAGCGTTTAATTTTTCTCCATCAACTGCACCTGCTTCTACTAAAGCCACAGAATAAACAGTTTCATCGTGTACGTGGGCATCTTCGCCTAAGAAATCTGGATCGATTTCTAATGCGCGTTCTAAATCAAAGGCTTTTACACCTAATAAAGCATCCATTCCGAGTTCAGAATTTTGGGTACGGTAGATTTTTGCGATCGCATTCATCGCCCGAATCCGTTTTTCTAATTCATTTAACTCTTCTGGCGCTACTAAATCTGTTTTATTAAGTAAAATGACATCGGCAAAAGCAATCTGTTCTTGGGCTTCGTCTGCATCCCAGTGCTGCCAAATATGTTTGGCATCTACGACTGTCACCACCGCATCTAGAGACAGTTGGCTTTGCAAATCTTCATCAACAAAAAATGTCTGAATCACTGGCGCAGGATCGGCTAATCCAGTTGTTTCAATTACTAAATGGTCAAATTTATCGCGCCGCTTCATCAAGTTGCCAATGATGCGAATTAAATCGCCGCGCACTGTACAACAGATACAGCCATTGTTCATTTCAAATATTTCTTCATCTGCATCGATAATCAATTGATTATCAATACCCACTTCCCCAAATTCATTGACAATCACAGCAACTTTTTTGCCGTGTTCGTAGGTGAGGATGTGATTGAGTAGAGTCGTTTTTCCTGCTCCCAAATAGCCTGTAAGAACAGTAACGGGAACTGAATCTGTGATTACGTCAGCCACCATACTCTAAATTCCTCTTGTCTCACCTTATGGATAATCATTTTCGCCTATGATAAATCTTTTTATATTTTTGTGCGAACTTGCTGTTATTTCTGCTTTCAGCAAAATAATCACATAATTTAATCAAGAAAAATTTTATTTTTATGCATCTGTAATAAGTAATAAATATTCACAAGGTGGCAGTCTACTGGCGTTTTCTCTTTCTCGGTTGCAAAAACTTACTCCCAGTAGCTTGAAGTAATTTTAATCTCGCATCAAGGTGCAAAATGAATCTTTGCGCCTTGATGCGAGGATTTAATTTTCTAAGGAGAACAAAAAATCTTCAACTGCTTCTAAAACAACTGCTGGGTATTCTTCATGCAGCCCTAGAGAACCAGGTATGACAACGCTTTTCACTCCTGGTAAGGCTACCAAAGCGTTCATTTCTTCTCTTGATTTTGGGGGGCTAGATTTCCCAATTACTACCATCAAGGGTACGGTTAAAGACTGCACAAGTTCCAGAAAATCAGATTGTTCGCGTACAGCATCGAGATTACCAGTTACAAAGGCAGCAGATGCAAATCGCGCTCCTGGTTGTTGAGTTGTGTGCCACTTTTTCTCAATGAAACTGGGTGTAATTTTAGCCGCGTCAGTAAAGACATGACGGCGGTACATAAAACTTAAGAAAGATTGAGTAGTGTTGAGTTTGTAGAGAGCTTGACCAAGTATAGGCGATCGCACCAATTCTCTCACAATGCCAGCTATCTGTTGACTTGCCCCCATTGTTGGTAAAGGCCCACGCCAAGTAGGAGCCAACAATACAATTTTTGAGAAAGCAGCCTGCTGTTTGACAGCTAATTGTAAAACGTAACTAGCAGCATGACCAGCCGCCACCACAGTAACAGGAGTATTAAAAACAGCTTTGACAAAATCTTCCAGAAATTGCTGATATATTTGGGGTCGATAATTCAAACTAGGGCGAGAAGATTCACCAAATCCAGGCCAGTCTACTGCTACAACTTGAAAATTGGGAGCTAGTAACTTAGCAAGTTCGCCGACTTCCAAACGCGTCGAAACACTGCTGAAAGATGGTAGTAGCAATAGCGGTGAACCTTTACCAAGGGTTTCATAAACAACGCGCAATTGCTGATTTTCCCAGTTCCAGAGATATTCTTGAACTATTCCACCAAAACCAGTAGTAGCAGAGGTAGATAATACATTGGTTGACATGAGACTAAATTTTGGTATTTATACGTTTTTTGTCATTTGTCACTTGTCTTTTGTCCTTTGCAAATGACTAATGACCAATGACGAATGACCAATGACCAATAACCAACTTTAGCTAGGTAAATCTAACTTACATTCCAATGCTTTTTTTTGCATGGTTTTAAAAATATTGTAAAACCCATTCGCACGGGAAGGTGTCAAGCTAACATTTAAGCCTGTTTCTTGAATAAAATCTGGAGTAAGTTGAACAATCTCAGTTGGCGTTAGTCCCTGTAATCCCTCTACCAGAAGCCCAACTAATCCTTTGGTTAACTGAGAATCGGAATCGCCTTGAAATACAACCTTACCATCATCCAAGGCTGCGGTGATATAAACTTGAGACACGCAACCAGGAACTTTATTTTCGGGTAATTTATCAGCTTCTGGGAACTCATTGAGCTTCTGAGCATACCAGATTAGCTGTTCGTAGCGTCGCTTCGGTTCGGAAGCGCGTTGAAAGCGCTGGACAATTTTAGCGAGCGCAGGTGGCAAAGAATCTAGAGTTGAGGACATAACAGAAGCTGAAAACGATCGGTATCTCCTTGAGTGTAGATTATCTTTAGAGCAATCGCGCCTCTGGTTCTTTTGGCATTATCAAGCTTGCCATTACTGACTCTAATTTATCAAATCCAGCTAATTACTGCGTAGGCGTAGCCCAACCTAGGCATTGCATCCCCATCGTCCAGGTTTTTCAATGCCTCTAATTACAAAAACTTAATTTTATTCTAAATGGAAAACTATATAACTTCGTAGCATATTCTCTGCGTACCTCTGCGCTTACCTTTGCGTTGAAATTTCAACCCTCAATTCTCCACGATTCGACAATGCGATGCTTACGCACTTACAAAATTAGCTGCAAGTAGATTTAACCAAGCAGCTAGATAATTATCAACAATAATTAAAAATTAAAAATCAAAAAAAATCCTGATTTTTAATTTTTAACTTCTCTCCCTTAACGATTAATTCGTAGTTTGTGCAGCTAGCATCTGCTTCAGCTTTTCTAATTCTGAAGCCCAACGAGGATCTGGACGAATAGCGTCTGAATCGGTGGTTGTGGTGCTGGTTTCGCGAGAACCACCGCCACCGCCGCCACGACGAGGCTTCTTAGAGCTTTTCTCACGACGGCTACCTTCTCTGTTGGGGGCAGGAGTTGGCGTACTATTATTAGCAAGAGTAACTGGTTTAGGAGCTTGCTCGTCGCCCTCTTCACCCTTTGTCCGAGGTAATGCCTTCTCTAGCTTAATGGGAGTATCTTTGAACATCTGACCATTATACTTTTCAATAATTTCGTCAGCTTGTTCGTCATTGTTGACTGTAAGAAAACCAAAACCACGGCATTTGCCAGTTTTGCGGTCTTTAATTAATTTAGTAGTTACAGCATCACCTTCTGCTGCAAAAACGGCTTGCAGATCTTGACGATCTATTTCATCTTTAGGCAAATTACCTATATATAGGCGAACGGACATGAACTATACCTCCAGAGTTGAATGAACATGGCAAGGCAAGAAAACAATCACTTAGCTTTGGCTTTTAAATAGATGCTATTGACCAAGACTGCCATAAACCAATTTTTTTGCTCGAAACTGTCAACTTATACAACAATACAGTTTTTCGTCGGGATCAAGCTTGTTTAATCCAAAGGCTCACACTAATGGTGAGCTAATAACACCTTAATTCTAAGAATTGTAAATTTAATAGCCTATTGCCTGCTAAAGTACACGCTTTCTTCTATGCCCTTTTTCGCAGAATCAAATACCATTCCTTACATTACCACGGTATTTTCTACGTAGCTAGTTTAGCGCCTACATTTTCAGCATTACTATTACTAGATCGTAACATAAAACACATTTTTTTATGCAAGTGAGCATATTTTGAAACAAAAACCAGCCAGTGGCTGGTTAATTTGCTGCTGTGTTGGGAGGATAAAAAGGTATAGAGCGGGGAAAAAGCACCTAAATCCACAACTAAGCGGTGATGCTGAGTTATGTCGGTTGCTCTTGTTTGTGTAAATAAATGTAACATTTGTTAAGAAAATCTGCAACTTTTCTTTACATTCTGATTTGTCCTTTGTCCTTTGTCCTTTGTTGATAACCAATGACTAATGACCAATGACTAATGACCAATGACTAACCAGTTAGAAAGACGTATGCGCCCCAAGCCTGTGCTGCAACAGCTAAAAAAGTAGACCAAATAGGATGAGGGCTATGAATGGTTTTACCACTTTGAGTTTCTAGGGTTTGGATATCGATCCAAGGTGTTGCTCCTCGCCGGAACCAACCTGTGACGATAATTTGCCGCCCGATTAGATCCTGGTGATTGACTGACTGTCCTAGCCAAGAAATGTGGTGCAATTTCACCAAACCTGCGCTGGATTGCAAGATTAAATCTTGCGCTAGGGTGTTACTAGTACCTTGACGACCTAATAATTTACCCACAAGACGCACACTGACGCTATCAATAGGTAAGGCAGAAGGGTCAGCTAACAGGTTGGGTAAGCTGTCGTCAGTTTGTACGCTGGCAGGTTTAATATCGGGGAAGAAAGAATTAATCCGCATCACAGTACCGATGCTAAAGCCAATCAGAAGGCAGCCTGTAATGAAAGACCAATCTTCATATATCCACTTTAGATTTAAAAACTTGAGTGTGAATGCTAGTTGCCAGGTTAGCCAGACGAAAGCTGCAAATAGAACCCCTAGAGGAATTCCCAACCAGGGAGCGACTTGTAATAGAAAAGACTGACGCTTAACCTTTGATGGAACGCTATCAAAATGTAGTTCGGTGTCTAGATGCCAGTGACGGGCTATTTGACAAAGGCGTTCGATGCGATCGCCCATTAAAGGATGGCTATTATTAATCGTAAACCATCGGCGATAAGGATTGGCAATATCCCACTTCAAAAAGGATTCAAAAGATAGATTACTGGCAATAGTACCCAAAGATAAACTCTGTTGGTAGCTGACTGGTGTTAAAAGATTTAAGCTTTCCAGTTGCCAGTTGGTGTGTTCTTGTTTTTGGATGTCAGCGGCGATGCCAATGGCAATTTTGAGTAAAGCGCGAATCAGAGCATTGGGATTACCAGTAATTTCAGCGGCGACGCGATCGCTATAATAAAGCCGCAACCGCGACAACCACAATCCAGTTCCAGTTAGCAAACACCAAATTCCATAAATTAGACTCGCCAGAATTGTCACCGGCCAGCGCCAAATTTTCGCTGATATTTTGTCTCCCAACCCCGACACTTGTTGATATAGCTGATGAGTTGGTAGTGTTACCAGCAGCAGCAAAGACATTACAGCAAAATCCCAGTGAGCAATATGCCCTAGCTGCGTGGCATAAATAATGGCGATTTCATCATCTGCCAACTGCTCTAATAGCCCTTGACTGACAACAATTCTGGCATTACGTGGTAAACTACCATAAGTCAGAATAATTGGTGCAGCCGTTGGTAAAATCCGCAGTTTGGGTAACGGCCAGTGCCGCTGCTGGCAACAACGTTGTAGCACCCGAACAGCTTCACGGCTATGGGTATTCAATACATCTTTCGGAAATTCTCGCTGACCATACAAGTTCGCCAGTAGCAGATCCAGCAGCCAAGGTGATACTCCCATTAAAATCACCAATGCGATTAGCAACAGTTGAGTAGGATCTTGGTATAAAAGCTGTATCGGCTCCAGATAAGGTAGTTTGACTAAAGTCTGATTGATGAATCCCAATGCTAACTTGAGGATTTCTCGTATTACCCAAAATAGGGCGATGAATGTCCCTGCGGACAGTAGCCGTAAGGGAATTAATTTTGGTTTACGTAGTGGTTGCCATGCTCTGGCGCGTTGTGCTTGTCGCCAATAAATAACGCCGAATAGTTTGGCTTGGGTGCGGGTAACGGAACCCATGAAGCCGCTTAGGGGCGCAGGCAGTGGTGGTGGTGGCGGTGTCGCTAATGTAGCTTGGAGTCTAGCTAGTGGCACCATCGGCGGGATGTCGTCGCTTTTGGTTTCTATGACTCGATCGTTCGGCTTTTCCTCTAATGTAGGAGTTTCCGGGGGAGTAATGGGGTTTGAATTTGGTGTTGAATCTGGGGTTGAATTCTCAAAGGGAATAAATCCAGTTTCGACTTTTTTTGATTCTCGATCGGATTTTTTACGTTTTGTCAGGTGTTCGAGAGCGCGTGTTGCCCACTCTTGAACTTGCGGATTGTTAGTCTCAATGAGATTCTGGGAAATAGCGATCGCTTTGGAAACTTCGCCAGTGCGAGCAAAAGCCATCACTAAACCAACCTGGGCTTGTAAACTAGCAGTACCATTATTTTGGCTGCTAGCAATAGGTTCTAGTTGAGCGATCGCTGTTTGGTAATTTCCCTGCTTGAGGGCAACTAAACCAGCCTCCAAAGACGGTTTGGCATGTGAAGGCATACAAATTCTGGCACTCCAATCTCTTCTAAATGATCCACGTTTGTGCAAAAGCGCGAACCTCGGATGCCGTGGAAATCAACCGCGCTCAAGTTTTGCTTGTCAACTAATTTTGGATTTTGGATTTTGGATTGAGCCTGACCACAAGGTTACTTGGCTCAAGGATTTTAAATTAAAGATTTTAGATTTGTTCTACCCACTAGGGGCAAGGCATGAACAAAAAAATCTAAAATTTAAAATCTAAAATCTAAAATTCGTAGTGAATTATTCCTTCACTGGTTGTTGACTAGAAAATACTGGAGCGATCGCGCTTAATTTTAACTCTGGATGGTCGCCCAATAACTGTTGACAATTCCATTCATTGCGGAATAGCAACACTGGGCGTCCCATACTGTCTTTAACTGTAGTGGTATTGAATATTCGTCCCACTTTTTCTAATGCTTCCCAACCGCCCTCAACCCAACGGGCGACACTGTAGGGCAATAAATCTAATATGGTTTCTACACCATACTCATTTTGTAAGCGAAACTGTACGACCTCGAATTGCAACTGACCCACCGCCGCCAAAATTGGATCGCGCTTGGCTTCATCAGTTGAATACATAATTTGCACAGCACCTTCTTCTCGCAATTCCGCAACGCCTTTTTGGAATTGTTTAGATTTCGAGGGGTTGGGATTCCTCAAAGATGCAAACAGTTCCGGCGAGAAATACGGAATCCCCTCATATTCGAGCTTTTGTCCCGTGTAAATTGTATCCCCGATTGCAAAAACACCAGGATTATTCAAACCGATCACATCGCCAGGATAAGCCACATCAATCGATTCTCGCTCTTGAGCAAAAAGTTTTTGCGGGCGAGATAGACGGATGAGTTTACCAATGCGGGCGTGATTCACCATCATATCTTTTTCAAACTTACCAGTGCAAACCCGGATAAATGCGACGCGATCGCGGTGTTTCGGGTCCATATTCGCTTGCAGTTTAAAGACAAACCCCGAAAATTCTGGGTATGTAGGGGGAACTTCGCCAACACTGCTAACATGAGAACCGGGTTTAAGGGCATAGTCGAGGAAATACTTGAGGAATAACTCGACCCCGAAGTTAGTCATGGCGCTACCAAAGAATACAGGTGTCATTTTGCCTTCGTGTATCAACTGTAAATCTAGCTCTGGGCCTACTCCTTCTAACAGTTCTAGATCATTTTTCAGTTGGTAGTACAGGTTTTGTTCTAACTGTTCTTCTATCCTCGGATCACCTAAGTCCACTATCGTATCAAGGGCTTCTCGGCTACCGTGGGCGCTGCGTTCAAACAAGTGAATTTGTTGCTTGTGTCGGTCAAAAACACCTTTAAAGCGATCGCCCATCCCAATTGGCCAGTTTACCGCATAGGTTTGCAATCCCAATTCTTGTTCAATTTCATCCAACAATTCCAGAGGTTCCCTTCCGGGGCGATCGAGCTTGTTGATAAATGTAAAAATTGGGATACCCCGCAACTTACACACTTCAAACAATTTACGGGTTTGAGGTTCCAAACCTTTTGCCGCATCAATTAGCATCACTGCATTATCGGCAGCAGCAAGGGTACGATAAGTATCTTCACTGAAATCTTGGTGTCCGGGAGTGTCTAATAAATTGATTTGACAATTCTGGTATTCAAATTGCAACACTGTGGAAGTAATGGAAATACCCCGTTGTTGCTCCATCGCCATCCAGTCAGAAGTCGCCTTTCGCTGTGCCCGTCGCGCCTTAACGGCCCCAGCTTCGTGAATTGCACCCCCGTACAGGAGTAGCTTTTCAGTTAGTGTAGTTTTACCAGCATCAGGGTGAGATATAATCGCAAAGTTGCGGCGAAGTTCAACTGCTTGAATAAGTTCAGACTGAAGTTCAGTAGACATAAATGTATTTGTTTGTCAGCTAGCTTAATTTTTTTTGACTCTGGCAAGTCTTTTAATCTTAAGACAACGATGCTCATGATAGGGTCGTAGTATAACCAACAATCTGACTAAATAGGAGAAAGCAATGTACGATACAGACAAGCGAAAGCTTCTATCTGCTTTGTCTCATGGAGCGATTTTTTTTAGCACAACATTGGTATCTGTAGGCATACCTATCGCCATACTGCTTGTATCTGACGATCCTGTTGTTAAAGAAAATGCCAAAGAATCTATCAATTTTCACTTTAATGTCTGGTTTTATGGTGCAATTTTAGGAGCGCTGTTTTTTCTATTCGGTTGGTTAGTGTTACCTCTATTATTGTTGGGACCATTAGCCGGTCTGGGATATCTATTACACTGGGGATTAACAATTTGGGCACTCATTGGAGTTTTCAACAATCCTGATGTACCCTTTCGTTATCCCTATATTTTCCGAGTTTTTTAACAGAAATTTATGGGTATGGGCATTGGGCATTGGGCATTGGGCATTGTAAATTATTTGTTATCAATTACAACATTTCATTAATTTGTAGCGAATTCTCTGCGTGCCTCTGCGTTTCCCTCTGCGCCACTTTGCGTTTAAATCTCAACCCTCAATTCCCCACAATTTTATTTGCCAACAGACAGTCTTATCATTTTGAATTTCTTCATAATGTTGTTTTTTTTCCAGTCCGTCGGATAGGTGCAACCAAGCTGTAGAATACAAAATTGCCCCACAACTTAATTAAGAGTAGGGCAAAGGACAGTTAAGCACTGTTTGTAGTCTCTCTGACGGCAGGAAAATTTTATCCTGCTTTTGTGACGCTTTATTTTGTGTCTATCTGCGTTGTTTTTCTTCATAAAATTTTATGTTTCCTACACATCGCCCCCGTCGTCTGCGTACTCATCCTCAACTCCGCCGGATGGTTCGTGAAACTGTTTTAACAACAAGCGATTTAATTTACCCACTATTTGCCGTACCGGGTGAGGCAATCGCTAATGAAGTGAAATCTATGCCCGGAGTCTACCAACTTTCGGTAGATAAAATTGTTGAAGAAGCAAAAGAAGTTTACGACTTAGGAATTCCTTCGGTTATTTTATTTGGTATTCCGGCTGATAAAGATGTGGATGCCACTGGCGCTTGGCATGATTGCGGTATCGTCCAAAAAGCGGCGACGGCGGTAAAAGCAGCAGTGCCAGATTTGGTTGTAATTGCTGATACTTGTTTATGTGAATATACTAGTCACGGTCATTGTGGTTATTTACAAACTGGTGATTTAACAGGACGAGTTTTAAATGACCCAACTCTGGAATTGTTGAAGAAAACAGCAGTTTCTCAAGCAAAAGCCGGTGCTGATATCATTGCGCCTTCGGGGATGATGGATGGGTTTGTGCAAGCAATTCGTCAGGGTTTGGATGAAGCCGGATTTCAAGATACACCGATCTTGTCTTATGCTGCTAAGTATGCTTCGGGTTATTATGGCCCATTTCGGGATGCAGCAGACTCGACACCACAATTTGGGGACAGAAGAACTTATCAAATGGATCCAGGTAATGGCCGGGAAGCGATTAAAGAGATTGAATTGGATATCGCTGAAGGCGCTGATATGCTCATGGTTAAGCCAGCCTTGGCATACATGGATATTATCTGGCGCGTGAAGGAAGCGAGTAACTTACCAGTTGCAGCTTACAATGTTTCTGGTGAGTATGCGATGGTGAAAGCTGCCGCTCTCAATGGTTGGATTGATGAAGAGCGAGTGGTTATGGAAACTTTAACTGGGTTTAAACGGGCTGGTGCAGACTTGATTTTGACTTATCATGCCAAAGATGCGGCGAGATGGTTAAAGTAGGCTAGGCATATTGAATACTAATTTAGTGGGAAATCTCACGCAGAGGCACGAAGACGCAGAATTGTGTTTTGGTGTTTGGGCGTGAGATTCTTTTAGGACTAACGCAAGAGTTAGGGAATAATGTAGACGCAAAGCGGCTTGCCGCAGGCTACCACAGAGGCGCAGAGAAGCCAGTGCGCTCTTGCGGTTCCCCGACTTGTTCGCTTTTAGCGTTCCCGCAGGGTAGCAACTGGCGCGACACGGAGAAATAGGAGTTTGAGAGATATTTTGCGTAAGTCCTATCTTTATATTTTGGGTTTAGCTGGTGCGAAATTCAAACAAAATTTAACTAATCGGCGTTATACTTGTCATACGTGTATTGCAAGGATGATAAAGGTTATGCTCAGTGTCAGGCTGGATGAAGAAACAGAACGGCAGCTAGCCGATATTTTAGCTCACGAGCAAACGGAAAAGAGTGAATTGATCCGACGCTTGATTGCTGAACGCTGGCTAACCTTACAAGCGGGTAAAACTTTGGTAGAGAGGCGGGGTGGACACCCCGAACATTTGCTACAAGATGCACCAACGGATTTATCGGAACGCTCAAACCGTAAAAAAGCGATCGCTCAATATCTCAACAAGCGGCATTCATGACCTATTATCCGCTTATACTCGCAGATAGCGGGTTTTTGTTTGCGTACTACAGCGCTAGAGATCGGTATCACCAACAGGTGCGTCGCTTCTTTGAAAACTGTACTTCTAGGCTGGTGACTACGCCCATTTGTATTGCAGAAGTAGTGTGGTTGCTCAACTTTGATTGGCGTACACAAAACGAGTTTCTTCTAGATGTTGCTAAACAACTCTACGAGTGTGAGCAACTATTGCCACAAGATTTTTCGCGCATTGCTGAGTTGAATACTCAGTACAGAGATTTACCAGGGGATTTTGCAGATTTATCTTTGATAGTCATTTCGGAACGGTTAGATATTGCTGCCATCGCTACTTTGGACAGTGATTTTGATATTTATCGGCGTTATCGGAAAAAGCCTTTTGAGCGGGTGTTTTAGGGATGCGATCGCTACTTAATGATAATTTTTTCACCGGACACCACTAGCTAAGACTCCTAAAATTTTATTGACCTCTTTAAGATAATATTCACTTAAACCGTAGCCTCCTGTTAGGAAGCGTGAAAACGAGAAAATCAAGGTTTAACGAAGAAGTTCGTTGCAAAAACAGAAACCACGACCGTAAACTTTGATCGCACCCATAAAATCAACAAAAAGTTTCAGCAATATTCCTGAGGACAATTAAATAATTTACTATTATGCGGGATTGGTTCCGGCAGGAATAGGGCTGTCAATAATCACTGATTGAGGCTAAAAATGATGGGGAGTGCAAAGTCTCAGTGGGTTTTCTGGTGCTTGCTACCAAAATTTACCCGCTACAGTTTAACTTTGTTGCTGAGTACGGTTTTGTTGTCTGAGTCGATGGGGGTAACAGCAAGCACTTATAGGTCAACATCTATGACCAGCAAGAATGCGGTTACAAAAACAAAAAAAGATATCGCCGCAACACCTTTGAGTAGAAGTTTGTTGATAGCACAACAGCCACAAGCCCCTGCTAAACCCAACTCAATAAAGGATGAACTGTCGTCAGAAGAACAACAAAAACTAGAGCAAGCAACACCTTCTGTAAAGGCTAAGGTGAATACAGCCCATGCTCGAAATCAGCAACTGTCTGATGAAGCTATGAAACTGTTTAATCAAGAAACAGGAAAATCTCGGCGACAAGCAATTGCTAAATGGGAAGAATTACTGGAAATCTGGCGGCAAAAAGATATAAGAGCTACTATTCCAAAGTATGCTGGCTTTGTAGAAGCTTCAATACTGGACGATATAGGTTCAGCTTACAATGTTCTGGGTGAAAACCAAAAAGCACTGGAATATTTTAACCAAGGGTTAGTTATTCAACTTGAACCCAAACACGGCATTGTGAAAGGTAATATACTTTTGGGTATCGCTCTTGCTTACTCTCAGTTTGGCGACAAGCAAAAAGCAATAAACTATTACAACCGAGCACTATCAGTGTTTCAGGCTCAAAAACAAGACTCTTTAACTGCTGGGACATTTAGCTCAATCGCTCAAGACTATAAGGATTTGGGTCAGGCACAAGATGCAATTGACTCCTACAAGAAAGCGTTGGAGATTCATCAGAGGAACAAAGAGCTAGAAGGGCAAGCGAGTATACTTCACCTTATTGGTGTAACATACTACGATTCATTAGGCGACAACCAGAATGCACTTAAGTTTTTTAATCAGGCACTAGAGATCCAGCGCCAAAGGAAGAATTTACTTGGGCAAGCTGAGATTCTCAGCAAGATAGCCTTGGTCTACAACTTCTCAGGCGACAAGCAAAAGGCATTAGCATCCTTAAAAGAAGCACTATAACTACAAAAAACAGCACTGGCAAAACTGCCTGAAGCTGACTTGCTTAAACAATACAGTGTTTTTTCAACTATTGGTGTCACCTACCAGTCTTCATATGATTTTCAGGAGGCACTGAACTACTTAAACCAGGCGCGAACGGTTGCGCAAAAAGCAGAGAACCGCAATTTGGAAGCCAGCGCACTTTACCAAATCGCAAATGTCTATGGTTTATCGGGTGAGAAACAAAAAGAGCTAGACTCTCTTAACGAAGCTTTAGCACTAAACCGTGCCATTGAAAATTCAGCAACAGAAGCTGAAACGCTCAATAGCATTGCCGGAACTTATCTTTCAATGGGTGAACCGCAGCAAGCACTGGACTATGACAACAAAGCACTGGATATTCAAAGACGGCTAAGATTTCGCCCTGAAGAGGCAAAAACCCTCAAAGATATAGCTCTAGTTTACAGTTCTTTAGGCGACTATAAGCAAAGTCTTGCAACAAGCAAACAGGCGTTAGAGATACTTAAGCAGCTACGCGATCGCAATACGGAAGCCATAACTCTTAATGATATGTGTAATGTCTCCCGTAAAGCTGAAGATTATCAGCAAGCATTGAAACATTGTAACTCCGCGCTGAAGTTGAGCCAGGAACAAAAGTATTTTTTAGACGAACAGAATGTACTGGTTGGGTTAGTTAAGGTTTACGAGTTATCAAAGGATTATCCTAATGCATTAGATAATGCCAAGAAGCTTGAGGTATTAGCTAGCCAACAAAATAATAACTTTCACAAAGGTATAGCCTTATTCTTTTTGAGCAGAGTATATCTGGCATCGGGTGAATATCAAAAAGCCCTCGAATCATCCAAAGAAGGGCTATCAGCGTGGCACAATATGGGATTTCGCTTGGGAGAAGCAAACTCACTTGACTACTTGGGCAAGATTTACAATGCTTTGAAGCAACCGCAGCAGGCAATTGATACCTACAATCAAGTACTAGCGCTGCGGCAGCAATTAGCGGATAAGGCAGGCCAAGCTGACACACTATACAATCTTGCTGTGACAGAGCGCGATAGAGGTAATCTCAACCAAGCCAAGACACAAATTGAATCAGCCATAAAAATCGTTGAGAATACCCGCAGCAAAGTCAGCAGTAACGATTTGCGGACTTCCTACTTTGCCACAGTGCAAGATTATTACAAGTTCTACATTGACTTGCTGATGCAGTTGCACCAAAAAGATCCTACACAAGTATGTGAATTAAATATCCAAGACTTCAAAATCAAAGATAAATGCAATGCCCTTGCACTGCATATCAGCGAACGCTCTCGCGCTAGGAGTTTGGTAGAACTGTTAACAGAAGCTCACGTAAATATCCGTAAAGGTGTTGACCCAAAACTCTTAACAGAAGAACGCCAATTGCAATGGCGAATTGATGCCAAAGAAAAACTGTTGTCAGAACTATTCAGCAAAGAAAAACCACTAACAACCACCAAACAAGAAATTGAATCCCTACTCAAGCAACAGCAAGAATTAAAAACAAAATTCCGTAACACTAACTCTAAGTATGCTGAACTGAAGTATCCTGAACCCCTCACCTTGCCCCAAATTCAACAACAATTAGATAAAGATTCTTTACTATTGCAGTATTCTTTGGGTGAAGAACGCAGCTATTTATGGGTAGTTACGCCCAATTCTCTCAATAGTTATGAACTTCCTAACTCAGAAAAGATAAAGAAGGCGGCAACAAATTTAAACCAACTGTTAAAAAGTCCACTCATAGCTGGCGCATCCGCAGAAGAAAAAGCCCAAGCTGTAGCAGATACTACCAAAGCTGCTCAAGAACTTAGCCAACTCATCATTGCACCTGTGGCTGGCAAGTTGGGGCAGAAACGCTTGGTAGTTGTGGCTGATGGGATTTTGCATCAGATTCCATTTACGGTGTTGAGTGACCAAAAGAGGCAGAGGAGCGGGGAGCAGGAAGCAGGGGAAAAGGTCAATTATCAACCTTTATTGGTGAATCATGAAATCGTAAATCTGCCTTCTGTCACCAGTATAGCGACCCAAAGACAGCAACTCAAAGGGCGAAAAATGGCACCCAAAACTATAGCTGTTCTCGCTGACCCAGTATTCAGCGCTGATGATGAACGACTCACTGGCAAAACACCGCAAACTTCCTCTTCCCTTGATATTGAACTAGAACGTTCTGCCCTGCAACGGTCTTTGAAAAATATTAATCGTAGTGGTTTAGATAGACTTCCATGTACTCGTGACGAGGCTGAGGCGGTTCTAAAAATGGTGTTACCTTCCGAGAGTTTCCATGCTTTTGATTTTGATGCTAACTACAACTTGGCAACCAGCAAACAACTTAGTCAATATCGCCTGCTGCTGTTCGCCACTCACGGCATTTTCGATAACATCAACCCTGAATTATCTGGAATCGCCCTGTCGCTGGTAGACAAACAAGGTAAATTTCAAAAAGGTTTCTTGCGCCTCAACGATATTTTTAACCTTGACCTTCCCGCAGAGTTAATAGTGTTAAGTGCCTGTGAAAGTGGTCTGGGTCAAGAAGTAAAAGGAGAAGGATTAGTTGGGTTTACAAGAGAATTAATGTATGCAGGTTCACCACGAGTGATTGTTTCTTTGTGGAAAGTCAATGACCAAGTCACATCATTATTAATGCAGGAGTTGTACAAACAAATTTTGCAACAAGATAAATCGCCTGCTGTTGCTCTTAGAGAAGCGCAATTGAAGTTATGGCAACAACCAGAATGGCAAAATCCCCGTTATTGGGCTGCTTTCACTGTACAAGGGGAATGGCGGAATAATTACTAATTTATAATGACGCTCTCTACAAGACGCTAAAAGCGAACGTGGACTCGCTACCGCTACGCTAACGTAATTCGTAATGAATGAAAAATTGGCAAGTATCAATTAATTAAGGAGTTCTATCCATGACTAAAAAGCCTATCTACAAGCAACCTTTGGCTTTATTTTTCGCTCTTTTTATCGCTGGAATGCTTGGTTTTACTACCTTGGGTGGTTGGGTATCTGTGCAAGCTAAAGAACAAACGCAAACGCAAGAAGGTACGCCACCAAAATTTACCAAATTCCAAGATGCAAATCAATTGCAACTGTCAGGAGACGGCAAGCCTTTTAAACCTTCTGGGTTGAACCAATCTGAAAAACCCTATGATAAAGACCGAGGTGTTATTGATTGGGATGACCGTATTCCTATGATTAGTAGAGAGTATCCTTGGTCAACAATTGGGCGGGTACAAGGAACAACTGCTGATGCTAGAAGCTATCATTGCACGGGAACTTTAATTGGTGAAAATCTGGTTTTAACAAATTCTCACTGCGTTATTGATCCCAAAACTCACCAATTAAGTAAACAAATTCTGTTTCTGCCAAACCTCATTAATGGTGTTGTACCGAGTAAAAACGATATAGCTTTCGTAGAGCAAGTTATTTATGGTACAAATTTCACTAACGACAGTATCACAGATCAAATTAATGACTGGGCAGTTATGAAAATTAATAAGCCTCTCGGTAAAAAGTATGGTTATTTAGGATGGGATTCTTTACCTTCTTCAACTCTGATTAAAAATTACAAGAAAAAATTCTTTTTTGTAGGCTACTCTGGTGACTTTCCTAATCCTAATAAAAAAGGCTATGAATTTCTCTCTGCTGGTCAAGGTATGACTGCGGGATTCCAGGAAGGATGTAGTATTGTCCAAGAGCAGCAAGAAGTACTGTTACATGATTGTGACACTACAGGTGGTTCTTCTGGTGGCCCAATTATTAGTTTAGTTGGAGGTGAACCATATATTATGGCCCTGAACAATGCTGAAATTATGGACGCTGCTACAAATCGAGGGATAATCAACTTGGCGGTAAAAATTGATTTCTTGGATCGTTTGTTTGCTAAAAATTAAGTCTTAGTTAATTAGTGGGTTATGACTGCGGCTAACCCACCCTATGAATACTCAGATCCCCGATTTCTCAAAAAAGTCGGGGATCTATGGGATGGTTTAAGCTTGCTTTCGTAGTCTTTCTAGATTCTGTTGATGCAATTCTGGGAAGTTTTCTAAATCATCTATTGACTGGGGCGCAGGGAAGATTACAGCGTCTTCAGAGGTGAATCTATCTAAATAAGTTTGAAATGCTTCATCATCTTCTCTGTGGTCAAGAATATATTGACGCAATTGGACACGGGCCATTGTCATAAAATCTGGCTTAATCATACATATCTCCACTTCCCGTCTAGGTAAATTATAATTTCATTTTCTTCACCAGCAAGAATTACAAGATTTTTTGTTCGTTCATCGATTCGCACTAAAAACACAGGTAAATACATTTTGGTAGCCCAAAAACTTAAAATAAACAACGTTTTCAATTGTTCTACAGTAGGCATATTTAAATTATTGCTACAACAAATTTTTTCCTCTGGCGTGACTGGAGTTAAGTTAGTATATTTCAATCATGAATGCTTAAATATATTTAACACTTGCTTGCGCGTATTATTACAGAGCTAAATCAGCCGCATTTGCCAAAGTGAGAGGCGATCGCTCATAAAACCTCTAAAATCGGAGTTAAATAGCTTTGATATAGTTATGGCGATCGCTCGTTCTATGCTAGGGGCAGTTTATTTAAAAAACCTAAACTCTAACTAGTGCGATCGCTCACTATATTTGCGACAGCAGCACGATAAAATTCTATAACCATAATCGTACTAAAAGGTCTAAATGGCAGAAACACTATTCTTCAACGCCTTACGGGAAGCCATTGATGAAGAAATGGCGCGTGACTCCAGCGTATTCGTTCTCGGTGAAGATGTTGGACATTACGGCGGTTCCTATAAAGTTACCAAAGACCTGTACCAAAAATATGGCGAACTCCGTATTCTAGATACCCCCATTGCTGAAAATAGCTTTACTGGGATGGCTGTGGGAGCCGCAATGACTGGGTTGCGTCCGATCATTGAAGGCATGAACATGGGCTTTTTACTGCTTGCCTTCAATCAAATATCCAACAACGCTGGGATGCTCCGCTATACTTCTGGCGGTAACTTTAAAATTCCAATGGTAATTCGCGGCCCTGGAGGTGTGGGAAGGCAGCTAGGCGCAGAACATTCCCAGCGACTAGAAACCTACTTCCAAGCTGTGCCAGGGTTAAAGATTGTTGCCTGTTCCACACCAAGAAACGCTAAAGGACTGCTGAAATCCGCTATCCGCGATGATAATCCAGTGTTGTTCTTTGAACACGTTTTACTTTACAACTTGAAAGAAGATTTACCAGAAGAAGAATACCTCCTCCCCTTAGATAAAGCAGAAATTGTGCGTCCAGGGAAAGATGTGACAATTATTACTTATTCGCGGATGCGCCATCATGTAGTGCAAGCCCTAAAAACTCTTGAAAAACAAGGATACGATCCAGAAGTTATCGATTTAATATCCCTCAAACCATTAGATTTTGATACCATTGGTGCATCAATCCGTAAAACCCATAAAGTCATTGTTGTGGAAGAATCGATGCGAACTGCGGGTATTGGAGCAGAAGTCATCGCCTCAATAAACGATCGCTTTTTTGATGAATTGGATGCGCCAGTACTACGACTTTCTTCCCAAGATATCCCCACACCTTACAACGGCAATCTGGAACGACTGACAATCGTCCAACCAGAGCAAATAGTAGAAGCTGTGGAAAAAATGATGGCGTTGCGAGTTTAGGAACTGGAGACTGGTGACTGGGGACTGGGGACTAGGAGAATAACTCATGCCCAATCCCCAATGCCCGATCCCCAGTCCCCAATACTTACTCATAACTCCTCAAAAGAACGCTATTATAGCGTTTGTCAGTTGCGAGTTATGGTATGCAAAGACAGCGATCGCTATTAATTTTGATTTTAGTCCTGATAATCGCCGCTATTACGGTGATTGCCACAATTCCGATACCTCTAGGGCTGGACTTGCGCGGAGGTTCACAGCTCACAATTCAGGTGAAACCATCAGCGGATATCCCCAAAATCACCGAACGCGAATTGGAAGGTGTGAAGAAAGTTGTCGAAGGCCGGATTAATGGTTTAGGTGTTTCTGAGCCAGTAATCCAAACAGTCGGTACAGATAAAATATTGGTGCAACTACCAGGAGTCAACGATCCAGAGCAAGCTGAACGGGTGCTAGGGGGTACAGCACAGTTAGAATTTCGGACTCAAAAGGCGAATACAGAAACTCAGCTGCTTGCTTTTCAAGCATCAAGAGCCGAATTGAAATTTAAGCAGGAAGAATTAAGAAAGAGTACCGACAAAGCGGCAATTGTCAAGAATCAAGAAGACTTACAAAAAAATAATCAAGCGATCGCAGAATTGTTTGAAAGCACCGATCCACCGCTCATTGGCAAATACCTCAAGGATGCCTATGGTGAACCCACTCAAGGTAACAACTGGAATGTTGCCATTCGCTTCGACCAAAAGGGTGGCGAACTGTTTGCCAATTTGACGAAAAATCTCGCTGGTACTGGGCGTAGCATTGGTGTTTTTCTAGACAATGAACTAATCAGCGCTCCTACTGTAGGTATAGAATTTGCCGCCACTGGGATTACAGGTGGTTCTGCCGTGATTACAGGACGTTTCACCGCCCAACAAGCCAATGACTTAGGCGTGCAGTTACGCGGTGGTGCATTACCCGTACCAGTAGAAGTTGCAGAAAGGCGGACAGTCGGAGCAACCTTGGGTAAAGATAGTATTCAAAGTAGTATTTATGCTGGAGTCGGTGGTTTGACTTTAGTATTAATATTCATGGTGGTTTACTATCGACTACCAGGATTGATTGCGGATATATCACTAGTGATCTACTCTCTTTTAACTTGGTCAACCTTTGCTTTGTTGGGCGTTACCCTAACTTTGCCAGGAATTGCTGGTTTTATTCTCAGTATTGGGATGGCAGTTGATGCCAATGTGCTAATTTTTGAAAGGACGCGGGAAGAATTGCGGGCGGGTAAATCTCTGTATCGTTCTGTAGAATCGGGTTTTTATCGGGCATTTTCTAGTATTTTAGATAGCAACGTCACTACATGGATTGCTTGCGCTGCCCTGTTTTGGTTGGGGTCTGGTTTAGTTAAAGGTTTTGCTCTAACCTTAGCTTTGGGGGTAGCTGTAAGTATGTTTACTGCAATTACCTGTAGTCGGACATTGCTATTTTTGGCAATTTCAATTCACTCCTTGCGCAAGACAGAACTTTTCTGTCCAAACCTGCCAGCATCGAATAAGGCAGAGGTGACTCAATGAAACTAAGCATTAATAAATCGCGATCGCTTTGGTGGAGTATTTCTGCTGCTATCATCATTGCTGGTATCATTTCAATGGTGATTTCTTGGCAACAACCTAGTATTCGTTCCCCTTTACGCCCCGGTTTAGATTTTATCGGTGGTACGCGGTTGCAGTTTGTCCGAGATTGCAGCAAACCCGGTAACTGCGACAAACCAATTGATATCAACGCTGTCCGGGAAGTAGCAAAAGCACAGGGACTAGGTGATAGCAGTATCCAACTTGTCTCAGAAAATGGTGTAGAAAATGGTGTACTAATTCGGTCAAAAGATTTGAGTGTCGATCAGCGTACCAAATTACAAAACGCTTTGAGCGAAGAAATCGGCGTTTTTGACCCACAAAAGAACCAGATTGACTCTGTTGGCCCCACATTAGGCAGAGAACTGTTTACATCCGGGATGTTAGCTCTGATAGTTTCCTTCATCGGTATTACTATCTACATGGCTTTCCGTTTCCAGTTAGATTATGCTGTGTTTGCGATCGTTGCCCTACTCCACGATATCTTGATTACAGTTGGGTCTTTTGCATTTTTGGGTTTGGTAGCAGGCATCGAAGTAGATAGCCTTTTTATCGTCGCCTTACTTACGATCACAGGTTTCTCAGTCAACGATACAGTGGTAATTTACGATCGCATTCGGGAAACCCTGAAAGTCCATCCCGAACAGCCAATTGCCCAAATTGTAGATGATGCGGTTAACCAAACATTGACAAGATCGATCAATACTACCTTAACCGTATTACTGACATTAGCTGCAATTTTTCTATTTGGCGGGGAAACACTGAAAAACTTTTCCCTAGCTTTGATTATTGGCTTCACAATGGGAGCTTATTCGAGTATTTTCATCGCCGGTACGCTTCTAACTTGGTGGCGAGAGCGAAAAGGAGAATCCCAAATGTTAGACAACGCTGATTCGATTGATACATCTCCCAGTTCCCAAGATAGTTAAAAAGAGTGTATATTTCCCAATTGGGTGAAAGTATTTTGAATTGCTCACCCACGCCTTGCAATCTTATTTCCCTATGGATCAACCGCAAGAACGATTAAATACTGTCCCAGACTTTGAGAAATCTGACCCATCATTTGCTCAACAAGTACAAAGACTACATCAGCTGACAGTATATGGCAGGTGGCTGTTTGTGGGCTGTTTATGGCTGACTGTTGCGCCTGCCTCGTTGTGGGGTCTACGTGCAGAAATTGCTCTGTGGCAACAATATTTTACCTGGGTGGCAGTGAGATTTGGATTGTTCTACCATCCACTGTCTACCTTCGGTCTCGCTTTTTGTCTGGGGATGACTGCTGCTGTTTTAGTTTGGCAAAGTCGGAATATTCTACTCGGACTGCCACCGCAGGAAAAACAACGTTTAGAAAAACAAGTTTATCGGATACGTCAACAGGGAGCAACTCATCCTCTATGGAAGTGGGTTTGTCATTAAATTTTCTTGCTCTACACGTACAGCAATTTATAGCAAAATATGACTTAAATCAAAGTTTAAATTGATGAGTAAGCAAGTTTGTAGTCAGGACTTTAGTTCTTAATTTTCTCAGCACTCAAGTGCTTACTACAAACTTTTCATTACTAGCTAGCTTAGACATTGTACGAGATATCTGCTGAAAAAGAATGTAGAGATTTAGTAGTGCTACATCTCTACAAGACTTTTGAATAATGCATATTTAATTTCATCAAATGTCTGCTCAAAAATACTGCTAAAAGTGGATGCCATACATGAACGATCTTCAGATTAAATTTAGCGATCGCAAGTCTGAAATTGACCTTTATCAACTCCAAGAACTGTTAAACGTTTCCGCTTTCTGGGCAAAGGGACGCAGTATTGAAGACTTAGGTATCGCTATTGCCAATAGTGAGCCAGTGATTTCCGTTTGGAATAGCGATCGGCTCATTGGCTTTGCAAGAGCAACATCTGATGGCATCTATCGCGCCACAATTTGGGATGTTGTGATTCATCCAGAGTATCAACATAATGGATTGGGAAGCAATTTAGTAGAAACCGTTTTAAGACATCCTCGTATGAAATCGGTTGAGCGAGTTTACCTGATGACTACTTACCAACAGGGTTTCTACGAAAAGATTGGTTTTCAAAGCAACACTACTACTACGATGGTGCTACACAATCAAGCTAATCGTACTTTCCTTGCTACTACAGAAATTCAGCTTCAAGAATCATCGAAATAGTTTCCAGCAGTGAGCGCTGAGTATAAGAACTGTAGTAGTAGGGTAGTTAAAAAGCAAAATTTCCTATCTACTACTTAGGACTCAGCATTACTCACTAAAGGGATAGATATTTGTATTCTGGTAAGCTGCAAAAGTGGTTCCTTGACAATGGTCGAGGGCAAGATTTCTAACTTTCCTCCCATAACTTCCACCAAAGTTTGATTGATTAATAGTCTCATTCCTGGGGAAAGAGTAGCGTTTTTTTGGTCAATCTGGGTCAACGGATCTTCAAATTTGAGCAAATCAATCGGCTCGCTCCAGGGTACAGCATGGGTTGGTAAATCTAGCCAAATGTTTACAAAATTGTTTGTAGGTAGGGTGCTACTGGAAATACAAATGCTGCCTTCCTCCATTTGAGTAATGGCAGTGTCTATTAAACTTATCAATACTTGGCGCAGCCAGAGGTAATCTGTCAAAACATAAATTTCTGAGTCGGCGGGTAATAATTGAAAGGGAAAATTGCGATTTGCCGCCAGCATATAAGTTAAGTCATGAACCTCCTCTAAAATTTCGGCTAAGGCTCTGGGCTGAATATCTAATTTATTAGTGCCGTGTTCAGCTCTTGCAACATTGAGAATTTCATCCATTAGCTTCAGCAGTTTCAGCGTTCGCTCGTGAGCTTGGGCAATAAATTCTCGCTCTTCAGCTGGATTTTCACACAAATCTGACAAAATTAATTGATGTAAGCCAATCAAACCATTAAAAGGCGATCGCAATTCATGGGTAGTGCGCGCCAAAAAACCAGCTTTAAACTGGCTCATTTCCTTTGCCATCAGATATGCCAGCTGTGTTTGCTGTAGCTGTTGCGATATTAGTGACATATCCTGTTGAGCTGATGGCGCTACTGGGGATGAGCTAAATGAAACATTAGGCGCTCGCCCAAATAACTTACGGAAAACCATACCTAGTGCTATTCCTACTCCTAGATATATCCAGTTGCTCCAATTCATATCTGGCAATTATTAACTTGCTAATTAAGTACAACAGCGCCAACTAAAGTTTCAGATTTCTCTGTTGTTAACACCACGAAAACAACATTATAGCTACCTATACTTGGTTATCACTCGATAAATCTAACTCGATGGCACCTTGTCGTAAAATCTGCCAATTTATCCCTGTCCATTTAGCAACAGTGGAAGGTATACCCATCCCTGGTATTTCACTCTGGTATTCTGTCGTTGCTAAAGTCAGAATTTGGGGAAACTGAATCTCAATTTCTGTCATTGTTTGCAAAGGCGGCTGACCAGAAAAATTGGCGCTAGTGGTTGCAAGGGGGCCTGTTTGCGCCAAAATAGTTTGAGCGATCGCACTGTTCGGTACTCGAATCCCAATTGTTGTTGGATCGATGGGATTCATAACTTTTGGTAAGCGTTCGCTCGCTGGCAAAACTAATGTCAGCCCTCCTGGCCAATATTTATTTGCTAATTCTTGCCAAACTTTATATTCATTTTTACTACCCTTGACATACGGCCACAAATCTTCAGCACTAGCCGCCATCAAAATCAAAGGTTTGTCTTGACTGCGTTGTTTCTCCGCAAAAATTAATGCTGCTTTCTCTGGTATCGCTGCAAGTGCCGGAACAGTATCAGTCAAAAAGCTCACTAAAAGACCAGCGCGTGCGCCAACTATTAGATTTTCTAAAGAAACTTGGGTCATATTTACAAAGTTAGGAGTAGAGACGCGATTAATCGCGTCTGTGCAGGAGTAAGGAATTTCATAACTCATAACTCATAACTCATCACTCCTAACTTTTGTAGGCCAGGGCAAAACGTTCAATTCCAGCTAAATCAGCGTGAATTTGAATTTTACAATAGCTACCTTGATTTTGTAAAAGTTCTTGCACTGCATCCGCTTGTCCAGCCATCATCTCAATTAGCCACACGCCACCCGATTGCAAATAACTAGGGGAGACTTCGATCAAATGACGAATGCAGTCTAAGCCATCAAGGCCACCATCTAAAGCTAGATGTGGTTCGTGGTTAACGACTTCTGGTTGCAAAGTCAGTAAGGTGCTGGTGGGTATGTAAGGGGGATTTGACACCATACCACTGAACTGACCTTTTAAGAATGTCAGTGGCTCCCACCAGGAACCTTGATAAAATTGAATCCGGTCAGCAAGACCCAAATTATTGGCGTTGGCTTGGGCGATCGCCAGAGCTTCTAAACTGTAATCAACTGCATGAATTGTTGCTTTTGACAAGACATCTGCTAATCCGATGGCGATCGCACCACTCCCAGTCCCTAAATCCGCCCAATGTCCTGAAGTATTGCTAGTAGATGCTTCAGCTAAATCGATTAAACACTCTGTCTCTGGTCTAGGAATCAAAACTGCACTCGACACCGCGATTTTAAACTGACGCCAAGGTGTAACTTTGGCAATGTACTGCACTGGTAAGCGGTCATTTAATCGCCTCTGCCACAGATGCTCTAACTCTTCTAGTGGCAATTGCAGTTGAATTTGCGGCCAGTTTTTAAAAGACTCTAAACGCAGTGCCAAGCGGTCTAATCCAGCAACTTCGAGGAGCAACCAATCTACTTCCATTGGTGGGACATCAGTGGCGATCGCTGCTTTTAAAGCTGCATTCCGCCACTGCCAAAGTTGTAAACCAGAGACTATCAGATGTTTTTCCCCCATACCTCAACCTTGGAGCGCATATCCGTTATTTTTTCGGAGCGGGGGCAGCTGGCTTGGCCGCTGGTGATTGATTTGGCGCCAGGGAGCGAATAAAGTTGATCGACTCCCGTGATGGATACAGAACAATTTTATTGATACTAGGATCGCTGCTGCTATTGAGAGCTTCCATAACACCGTACAAATCCACCACCTGAATTTCAGTATTGGCTCCTTCCTTTGGCACGGCTTTTTTGAATTCCTCTAACAGAGCCACTGCTTGTTCTTTCTCAAAAAAGAAAGGGATGTATCGCTCATTACCTTTAGCAAGGGGAATGGTCAGATAGCTATTATCTTTCTTAAATTTGGGTACAAATAGAGGAATACCATTGAATTGCTCTACCTTTTTACCATTTTGATTGATCATACTTGTTGCCGAAGCTACTTGTTGTTGCGTCGGAACTAAAGTATAAATCACAGAATCTGATTTCTTTTTGCTTTCTTGAACTATTTTATAGTAGTCTGCCAAGGACAAAGGTCTAACCTGTAGAGTGCCTGCTAACTGGGGATTTTCTTTTTTGAGCCGATTGTCAAGGAATTTTTGAGCATCTTGCTTGCTAATAAAAAATCCCACTTGTGAGATCGGCTTGGATGCGTTGTTTCTTGAAAGAACTACAAATTCGCCTTTAGGATTGGTGAGCGTGAATACAGGTACTTCTTGGAGCTTTTTCACGACCTGATCTTGTGGCAGAGCGATCGCCTCTAGATTGCCCATTCCTGGTATATTGCCTATTCCTGAAAGCCCTGTTAAAAATACACTGCCAGCTATACCCAATGTTGCGCCTAAGCGAATAAATGATTTCATGACTGCTCCTCGCATCAATAGTCCAATTAAATTAAACAAATGGAAATGGTTGGATTTGCACAGCACCAACTAGCTTTAGTTATATAGCAATTCATTTTAGTTTTGAAAAATTCATTATGCGCGTTGAGGTTGAGTGTTAAGCGTGAGGCAGCCCGGTCTTGTTGTTCTAACAAAGAGGGACTGCCGTTAGCGCAAGCGGTAGCGACACAGGAGCGTCACCCAAAGCGTCAACGGTCAAAATCCAATGTTCCCTAACTATTTAGAGTTGCTATAGTATCGTTTTCACAAATTGGCTGTGCTAACGTTGTGTTTTTCTAGGTTTCGCTTCGCTATTGACCGCGAAATGCCGTAGATGCTTATTATATGTCTTCTCAAACAGCAAAAAGCCTATCCATCTCTCCAACCTTGGAGATGATAAATGCCATTTTATCGGCTTTTTCTAAAATTAGTTGACGCTATTAGTTAATCAATCGTTCCATCTGTGATTGCTTTAATATCTTCATCAAATCTATACAAAGCTCAGAGTTCAGAATATCTTACTACTTAATGATGTTAATCACGAAATTTGTCTGTTAGGCTTCAACTACAAAACAGCCTAATTGGTCTTCTTCGTAAAAATATCTAATTCAATTGCCTATTTAGCAAAGAAAACCTAACTAATTACCCTAAGTGTTAACTATATTAATTAAATCGGGATGACAGGATTTGAACCTGCGGCATCCTGCTCCCAAAGCAGGCGCGCTACCAAGCTGCGCTACATCCCGTTATACATCTGCTTTTTTGGGTTTGGTTTTTATCTCCCCATCAAAGCGATCGCGCTTTCACAAAAGCGTTAATGCAATCATATCACATAACACTGCTCATGCCTAATATATTTATATCTTCTGCAAATACTAGCTAGATTAGATATTTGGACTGATAAAGGTTAAAGGTTTGTCTGCCGACTTAGTTTTACAAGAGATATTACTTGTGCGTTCGTCGGCTAAACCTTGTCAAACCAAATTTCAATAATAGATTTGTACTACTATACCTGATTTTATTGTGCGAATCGGGTTTTATTTGGATTGAGCATTAGTGAGGATACCAGAACATGCCTTTGATGCCTTCTGGATCGGCCATAAACCCCATAGTTCGGTAGAAATCTACAACATGGGGGTCAGCGAAGAGAGTGACATTACTAATTTCTTCACTCCTAAGTTTTTTGAGAACGTATTTCATTAGCGCCTTCCCCAGTCCTTGACTTTGAAAGTCTGGATGAACCACTACATCCCAGATAGTGGCATTAAAGGCGTGATCTGAGGTAGCACGGGCAAAACCAATGAGCCGCTTTTGGTTTCCTCTCACTTGCCACATTGAAGCAACGAGAAAACTATGCTCAATAGCTTTTTTTACTTTTCTTAGAGGACGACGCGACCAACCAACTGCATCACAGAGTTCTTCTAGCTCATATAGGTCAATATCTCGTTCCGTACTGAAGACGATCCGAGCCTCCTTTGAAGCAGCTTCGCTAATACTACTGGGGCTAGAGTTGCCCGCAGTTTCTGCTGTATGCTCTTCAAAGAGATTTGTCCTAGTTGTCCCTACAGATTCAGGAGTACTAAACCAAGTTTTCCAAAAACCCATGCCAACGCGGTTCGGGTAGTATAACTGAATTGGTTTCCACTCTTAGGAGTGTTGATTCACTTTTAACATCGCTACCCCCATTTATTACCCTATTACACTCAAAGTTTTTCGGTTGTTTTCGGGATTTGCAATGGTAACAGCCAGTTAGAGCGTGTTTCACACCAATCATTTTCAACTTTAGCATTTTGTTGTAAAGGCTAGGAGAAATTCACCAAAAGCGTAAGGATATAACTAATTCAAAATTCAAGTTGCGCTTCTAGCGCACCAAAGGTGCGACTCAAAATTCAAAATGAAAAAACCTAATCATGGCAATTGCTCGTATAGAGCTTAAATGCACGTTAGCTTAGGAGTGTATTGTATATGGGATTTGGGCATGAGGTATGGAACATTGAGAACACTCTTCTCTTGTCCCCCTTGTCCCCCTTGTCCCCTTGTCCTCCCAGTCCCCAATCCTTAACACCCAACCCCCAACACCCAGCCCCCAGCTGACGAAAGCAAACGAGTCTTACCCTTAACAATGGCTTCTGGTTTAAAATCTTCGACACTGGAACTCCTAAAGCGCTTTAACCGAGCGTTTCCCCAGTTTTATGAGCAATTCGTCAGTAGTGAAATTCAACTGCAAAATTTGCGGCTAGCCTACCGTCTCTATAAAACTAGACGTGCTGTTATCGAACTGAAACCGGAAGGTAGCAAAAGTGCTTTGCATTTTGCTTACCGCAACCAGTCTTTTCTCCTCAGCGATATTTTTGGTGTACTAGCAGCTTATGGGTTGACTATCCACGGTTTAAGTCTATACGGTCAAATCCGTCCGCCAATGTTAGTTTTTATCAAACTGTTGGTATCTCGTGGTAGTAAAGCCTTGACCGAGAAAACCGCAGAAAATGTCTGTCGCGCCATTCGCGAGGCTTTAGGAGGTCGGTTTGAGGTAGAAGAGATGCTGGCGGTAGAATTTAATCTTGACACTGGCTTAGAGCAGGTACAAACTGAGTTTTATGTCGATCCGGTATTTCATCTCCCTGCCCTAGTGATTGAAGCTGATAATCAACCAGGATTATTCTACAAAGTCATGTATGCTATCTGGCAGGAAGACCTTCTGGTAGTCAATGCCAATTTACTGGTTTGGCGCGGACGTACACGGCTAATTCTCTACTTGTTAGGGCCGAATGAAAGTCTCATTCCTGAATATCTGGGTCACAAAATTGCTGAAGGAGTGCGACAGAGGTTGCTGGGTAAATAAGAAAAGTGAGAAGTTATGAGTTATGAGTTATGAGTTAAAAATTCTTCACTCCTAACTTCTAACTCTTTCTACTTTAGTATTTAGTCGCACCCGTCCTTAAGGGTACGATACAAGTATGGCAACTATCGAAATCTTGGGCGTTCCACACGCATACGAGCTAACGGCTCCCACTTCCTGCCCCCATGCTTTAGTATTTATCCACGGTTGGCTCAATAGCCGTGGATATTGGCAACCTGTGATTTCCCGTCTATCAGATGATTTGCAGTGCCTGTCCTATGATTTGCGGGGTTTTGGTGAATCCCAATCCCAACTAAAAACCGATTTTAGTCGAGCACAAACGTCTTTGAGTATAACGCCCATCTCCAGTAGTACGGCTGACTCATCTTTTGATTCTCTTTATACTCCTGCTGCGTATACTCAAGATTTAGCAGCTCTTTTGAAACAATTGAATATTAGAAGTGCTTGGCTAATTGGTCACTCATTAGGCGGGACGATCGCTCTTTGGGGAGCAGATCAAATGCCTGAGCGTGTTAAGGGAGTTATCTGTATCAACGCTGGCGGTGGTATTTACCTCAAAGAAGCCTTTGAGCAGTTTCGCTCGGCGGGTCAGAAATTTTTGCAAGTCCGTCCACGCTGGCTGTCCCAAGTGCCTTTGATTGATTTACTGTTTACTAGAGCTAGTGTGGCTCGTCCTTTAGAGCGCTATTGGGCACGTCAGCGAGTAATAGATTTCGTTGTGGCTGACCCAGAAGCCGCTCTGGGAACTTTGTTGGACTCCACAACTGAAGAAGAAATCAATCGTTTACCTGAGCTAGTATCCCAACTGAAGCAGCCAGTTTATTTTTTGGCTGGCGCCCAAGACAAGGTTATGGAACCCAAGTATGTGCGCCATTTAGCTAGCTTTCACAGGCTTTTTCAATATTGTGGTGACAATGTTTTGGAAATTCCTAATTGCGGACACCTGGCTATGTTAGAACAGCCGGATGCAGTGGCCGATCACATTCGGGCGATAGTCAATAGTTATAGGGTATAGGGTATTGGGCATTGGGCATTGGTAGTTACAAATGACAAATGACGAATGACAAATGACTACTCAACAGGCTGATACAACTTCATCACCTGAGTAAGCCCTAATCTAGATTCAACGCCTAGTGTCAGGGGAGATGTATGACCACGGGATAGATGGTCAGCGGCGGCACAGCCAATCATGGCGGCGTTATCGGTACAGAATTTTAAAGGTGGGAAAAGGACGCGTAAATTATGTTTAACGGCGGCAGCTTGGAGATTTTTTCTCAAGCCGCTATTAGCTGCTACACCGCCGCCAATGGCAATTGTGTCTAGACTATAGTCAAGGGCACAGGCGATCGCTCTTTTGGTTAGCGATCGCGCTACCGCATCCTGAAAGCTCGCTGCTATATCTGCCACTGGTACTTGTCCACTATCTTTCTCTAACTGCTGCACTAAACGTAATACAGCCGTTTTTAACCCACTAAAACTTGCATCATAACGATGAAACCCTCCACCAGGTAAAGAAACTTTTCCTTCCGGTAAAGCAAAGGCTTGAGGATTACCCTGCTGTGCCAACTTGTCGATTGCTGGTCCACCTGGATAACCCAACTTTAACAATCGCGCCACTTTATCAAAGGCTTCACCCGCAGCATCATCACGGGTTTGTCCCAGAGTCTCGTATCTACCACAATCTTTGACATAAATCAAGCTTGTATGTCCGCCTGAAACCAGTAAGCTAAGAAAAGGGGGATTTAAAGTTGATTCGCTCAAGTAAGTTGCACAGATGTGACCTTCGAGGTGATGAACTCCCAAAAATGGCTTATTGTGTACCATCGCTAGAGTTTTGGCAGCAGTTAACCCTACCAATAGCGCTCCTACAAGCCCAGGGGCACAAGTGGCGGCAATTGCGTCAATTTGTCCCCAATCTAGTTGGGCTTGCTCTAAGGCTTGTGCGATCGCAACATTTATCATTTCCAAGTGCTGGCGAGACGCTACTTCTGGTACTACCCCGCCATACTGCTGATGGACTGGAATTTGCGAGGCTACGATACTGCTGCAAACTTTACGATTGTTCACAATTGCGACGGCTGTTTCATCACAACTGGTTTCTATTGCTAAAACGGTTGTCATTGAGAGTAATCAGTGCTGAGTGCTGAGTTCCAAATTCAAAGTTCTGAGTCCTGAGTTCTGAGTTCTGAGTCTTGAGTCCTGAGTCCTGAATAGTAGAGAAAAAATCTTGCTTCTTTACTACCCTACAACAACAATTCTTATACTCGGCACTCGGAATTCAGCACTCAGCACTAATTTTGGTTGAGAAGCTTTAACTTTTATTTACTTAAACTTTACTCGGTTCCCACCCAAGAGTATGATGACTTCCTAGTTATGCAAATAAACAACTGTACAAGCCGCTTCGTTTTGTACAAAGAACTTCTTGTTTTGTAATAAAAGGAAACAACTCTATGCGACGATTGTTTGCTTTGATGTTAGCGATTAGTCTTTGGTTCAATTTTGCCCCCCCAGCACAAGCTTTAGGGGCTAATTTGACACCGTGCAAAGACAATCCCGCTTTTCAAGAGCTAGCAGCTAATGCCCGTAATACCACCGCCGATCCCGAATCTGGGAGAAAGCGATTTGAGCGTTATTCTCAAGAACTGTGTGGCCCTGAGGGGTATCCCCACTTGATTGTTGATGGTCGTCTAGATCATGCTGGTGACTTTTTGATCCCTAGCATTTTGTTTCTATATATTGCTGGTTGGATTGGCTGGGTAGGTCGTGCCTATCTGCAAGCAGTCAAAAAAGACCAGAACACTGAACTAAAAGAAATCCAAATCGATTTTGGTTTGGCACTACCTATCATAGCGTCAGGCTTTACTTGGCCAGTAGCAGCAGTCCAAGAATTTCTCTCTGGAAAATTAGCAGCCAAGGATACAGAAATCCCCATTTCTCCACGCTAAATCAGCTTAAATAATTCATTCCTTTTGGAGACTAAATTCATGGCAGACAAAGGCGATCAATCAGTTTATTTGATTAAATTCATTTCCACAGCGCCCGTGGCCGCTACGATATGGCTATTCATCACAGCAGGTATCTTGATTGAATTCAACCGTTTTTTCCCCGACCTACTTTTCCACCCACTACCATAAGTGTCAAATAGGATTTAGGACTGTTGAATCAATGTCTTGTTTTTTGCTTAATATTGTGTAGTTGATTTTTTCAGCTTAGTTAGGCAGAATTATCACTAAAATAGCCGGCAAAAATAGTTTTTTGAAACTCGTGATACTGTTTACAGATCGCGAGTTTCACGGTTTTAAAATCAGCTAAATTAATTTTTCTAAACTTCCTAAACAAAATGCTTCTTGAGCGACAATTATTATTAATATGAAAATGCCACCATTTTAATTTAGAGGCGAACATAAAATATGGCACAAGCAGTAGATGCATCAAAGAATCTTCCCAGCGATCCGAGAAATCGGGAAGTTGTTTTTCCCGCATTTGGCGATCCACAGTTAGGCAACTTAGAAACTCCGGTTAATTCTTCTCCTTTGATCAAGGGGTTTATTAATAATTTACCTGCCTATCGCCCAGGTTTAGCTCCTGCTAGACGCGGTTTGGAAGTTGGTATGGCTCATGGTTACTGGCTATTTGGCCCCTTTGCCAAATTAGGCCCACTGCGGGACACAGATAATGCTAACTTAGCTGGGTTACTGTCAGCCATTGGCTTGGTTGTAGTTCTCACAGGCGCTCTATCGCTGTATGCAAATAGCAATCCACCCAAAGCACTTCCTAGTGTTACCGTACCCAAGCCTCCAGCAGATGCTTTTAACTCTAAAGAAAGCTGGAACAACTTCGGCAGTTCTTTCTTGATTGGTGGTATTGGTGGTGCAGTAGTTGCTTACTTTTTGACTAGTAATTTAGAACTAATTCAAGGTCTATTTGGTTAATTACTAGGAGTTAGGAGTTAGGAGTTAAAAGTTTAAATTCATAACTTCTAACTCTTAACTCCTAACTTATTTAAACAAAACTCCTTCAATATCATTTAAAGCAGTTTCAAAATCGTCATTAACGATTTGAATATCAAATTCATCTGCGGCTTGAATTTCTTCTTGGGCGCGAAGCAGACGACGGGCGATCGCTTCTTCAGAATCTTGGGCACGAGAGCGTATTCGTTTCTCTAATTCATCAAAGGAAGGCGGTAAAATAAAAATGCTGAGGGCACTGGGGAAGGAAGCACGAATTTGTCTTGCCCCTTCTAGTTCAATTTCCAGCACCACCAACTTACCGGAATGAATTTGGTTAAGTACTGCTTCACGGGGTGTGCCGTAATAGTTACCAGCAAATTCTGCCCATTCTAAAAATTCACCTTCAGCAACTAATTGTTCAAACTTACTGCGACTGATAAAGTAATAACTTTTGCCATCGATTTCCCCTGGACGGGGAGAACGAGTTGTCACGGATACAGAATAATAAAGTTCTGGATGACGCTCTAAGAGCGATCGCATTAAAGTGCCTTTACCGACCCCACTGGGGCCAGTTAAAACAATTAACTTGCCTAAATGTAAGCATTCTTCGGTAGTCGCACTACTCTGGATGGGTAAAACTGGCATCATCCCTTCAACCTGTGAATCAATCAATACATATTATTCATTAGTCTTGTATTCCTGGTCTAGTCCACTGGTGACTAAGGAATTTGTAGCAAGAGTAACAGAAAATTTGTCTAATTCACATGGTACTACTGATACGGTGCAAAGAGGAGTAGGAAAAACCCCCTGCTAGTCAATTATCTACAGTTTGATGCTCGCGAGAAATCACAAAGCGATTCGCTACCGTTTCCGGCTGAATCGCTGACAGAATTACGTGGCTGGAATCGGTGATAATTACAGCTCTAGTCCGACGACCGTAAGTTGCATCAATCAGCTGACCTCTGTCTCGTGCATCGGTAATAATCCGCTTAATTGGGGCAGACTCTGGACTGACAATGGCAACTACTCGATTGGCAGAGACGATGTTACCAAACCCGATGTTAATTAACTGAATGTCCATAAAAAAACTGACGCTAAAGGCGGTTTGATAAAGCTTGAAATAAACTTCTTTCCATGTTATCGCCAAAAAACGGGAGTTACAACGCTTAAATTCAAGCCAATCTGCGTTTTTAAATAATGTCTGCTTCTTTTAGTTATTTATTAACTATTTTTCCTAAAAATATTCCTAAAGATACAGGTAAAATCATACTGATACAAGCTAGTTAGGTAATGTATCTTCTATGAAAATAATTAGTACCGCAAAAGGCTAATTCAAAATTCACAATGACGCTTGCGGACTCGCGAACAAAATTAAACACGTATACAGTGTAAGCATTTTACTGATTTGAAATGAGTAATTTATTTATGCCGTGCTGTAGAAAATTAGCTTACCTTTAACAAGGGGCTATGCCGCGCCAGAGCATTTCAAAAAAAGTAAATAACTTTCAAACTTGTGTTATTGTTCATTCTTCAATCTTTGAATCTCCTCATCAAACGATCCTAATCAAGATGTTCTAAATTTTGTTCTTGCAATTATTTTAATGTAGTTTCTAACCACAAGTGATAATCTTGTTTATAGAGAATTTGAGTAAGTATTTTTAGACATTACTTAATAGTCTTCTAATTTACGAAGATTGGGAATTAGGTTTTATTGACGTAAACTTCCAGCTTCACAATCGCGCAACCAAGTTTTAACCCCTTGGGCAACAGTACCGTTACTACTATCTCGTGGTGGAGATAGTGGTTGCTGTTGTGAATAGGAACCAGCTTGAGAAAACATCATCACTAGTTGCCAACCACTTTTAGTTTTAGTCAATAACAGCCAGTGAAATTCTTGCAATTCTACAACTTTCCGATCTATGTACTGCCGCTCTAAGGTAGTAAAGAAAACTTGCTTAACTCCTGATGCAGCACTTTTAGACACATCTGCACTATATTCTTCAAGGTTAAGGGGCAGAGGAGTAAACTCAGGTCTTCCTGCCACTAACATATAACTGTAAACCTGACTGCTTCTACTGAGGCGGCGGGCACGTTGACTAGCCCGATTGGTATAACTAGGTAATTTTTGTAGTAGCTGTATAGTTAATGTTTCTAAATTTTGCTCAGAACACAAAGACTTCGCACCACTGTTCGCATTTTCCCTTTCTGCTAGCGTCGAGGGTTTAGGGATAGGGTTTATCGAGAAGGCTGGGTAAGCAAAGCTATTTGAAACTACAACCCAGAAGCCACAAGCAAACAGGAAACTATAATTTTTCTGACTGAGCGAAGAGGTAAGATTGTTCTTTTCTACACCTTGCACTTTGAGTTTCTCACTGACTCTTAGCTTCATGCCACCGCGATCAACTCCTCAGAAATTCTCTTCCAGGCTAACTCAGGCTCAGTAGCAGTGGTGATGGGACGACCAATCACTAGATAATCTGCACCGGCTTTAATAGCTTGTGCTGGAGTGAGCGATCGCTTTTGATCGCCAATATCAGCCCAAGTTGGTCTAACCCCCGGACAAACTAGCAAAAAGTCATTTCCACAAGTTTGTCGTAGCTGTGCCACCTCTTGAGGCGAACAAACTACCCCATCCAAACCAGATTCTTGAGCGAGTAGGGCCATTTCTAGAGCATATTCTGGCAATTCTAGGGGGATTTTTAAATCAAATGCCAACTGTCTGGCGGAAATGCTTGTTAGCAGAGTAATCGCAATTAACTTTGGTGGTTGTACACCTGCTTTTGCAGCTCCTTCCTGTGCCGCTTCTGTTGCAGCTTTGAGAGCTTCTATACCACACGTAGCATGAATTGTCAATAAATCCACACCATAACGAGCTGCACTACGGCAAGCACCTGCAACAGTGTTGGGGATGTCATCAAACTTTAAATCCAGGAAAATCCGTTTTTGCCGGGATTTTAGCACTTCCAGAATTTTTGGGCCAGTGCTGGTAAACAACTCTAAACCTACTTTGAAGAAAGTAACATCCTCAAGTCGATCTACAAGGGCGATCGCAGCTTGTTCATCTGGCACATCCAAAGCCACAATTATTTTGTCATTGGTCATTGGTCATTTGTCATTAGTTTTTTCATTCTCACTCCCAATTTAGGGTACTAAGCGCACAAACTTATTTTTTCCGACTTGTAAAACTTTACCTTGTAATTGACTAGGAGCATCGAAAGTGGTGTCAGCATCGGTAATGCGATCGCCATCTAAACGCACGCCACCCTCTTGAATTTTCCGCTTTCCTTCCCCGGTACTTTTGCACAAGCCAGTGACATTGAGAATATACGCTAACTTCGTAGGAAATTGCTGTATGCCAGCTAGAGAAAATTCTGGAACAGCACCTTCTTTGCCGCCACTTTGGGCTGCTTCTTTTGCCTCTTGGGCTGCGGTTTCACCGTGGTACTGTTTAACAACTTCCCATGCTAAAAGTGTCTGGCGATCGCGGGGATTTTCTGGCAGTCGATCCAAAGGTAAATCCGTTAACAGTTCAAAATATTGTTCTAGGAGATTATCGGGAACTCCTTGCAACTTTTGATACTTTTGTCCTGGGTGTTCTGACAATCCGATATAATTACCTAAAGACTTAGACATTTTTTGTACGCCATCTGTGCCAATCAAAATTGGCAGCAGCATTCCAAATTGGGGCTTTTGACCAAAATGGCGCTGCAAATCTCTGCCTACAGCTATATTAAATTTCTGATCGGTGCCGCCTAATTCCACATCTGCCTCAACTGCAACCGAATCAAAACCCTGCATTAACGGGTACAGGAACTCATGGATAAAAATCGGATTCTCTTTTTTATAGCGATCAGCAAATCCTTCCTTCGCTAACATCTGCCCCACCGTCATCGTGGAGAGTAACTCCAAAATTTTCTCTAAGTTGAGCTTAGAGAGCCATTCGGAGTTATAGCGCACCTCTAACCTTCCTGGTGTGTCAAAATCCAAGATAGGACGTACTTGATCGAGATAAGTCTGAGCATTTTTAGCTACATCTGCTTCTGTAAGCTGACGACGCACTTCAGATTTACCAGTTGGATCGCCAATACGTGCTGTAAAATCGCCAATAATTAAAACTGCTGTATGACCTGCATCTTGAAATCCTCGCAGTTTTCGTACTGGTATGCTATGACCAAGATGAATATCAGTACCTGTAGGGTCAATTCCCAATTTGACCCTTAAAGGTTTGTCTGTAGTTAGTAAGAGCCTTTCTAGACTTTCGCTGTTAACATCAGTTGATTGTGGGAAAACTTCTACTACACCACGACGCAGCCAAGCAAAATCTTGCGTCATATTAAGAGACTCATTATTAGCTATGTTTTGCACACTAGAAGTTAAGTTGGTTATAAACACTTGCAATTTATCCGCTTTCTCATCTGCCAAACTACTATAATTGCAAAAAACTAACCGCCTTGCTTCACCCAATCAATTACAGTTAAATTTACAAGTGAGGAAGTGAAATAGCCGTGTCGTCGTCTAGGACTTTTGAAGATAAACAGCCACAGCGTCGGGCTTCATCAGGTTTTGAGTTTTTGAAAGGAGTTGGTCAGGTAACTGGCGGTACTCTCCTATCAATCACCATGCTGGCAAGTTCCATTGTAGCCGGAGGACTGGTTGGTTTAGCCATCAGTTTCCGTAATTTGCCAGATGTGAGACAGCTACGTAACTTCTTCCCCTCAGAAACGACTTACATTTATGACGTTAAGGGCAAGCTCTTAACAAGTATTCATGGGGAAGCCAATCGGGAAGTCGTACCCTTAGATAGAATTTCCCCGAATTTAAAACGGGCAGTATTGGCAAGTGAAGATAGCCACTTCTACGATCACCACGGTATCAACCCCACTGGTGTTGGCCGGGCTATAGTAGTTAACGCTGTAGCAGGTGGAGTCAAAGAAGGTGGCTCCACTGTTACTATGCAGTTGGTAAAAAACCTGTTTTTGTCTCAAAAGCGGGCCTTCACCCGGAAGTTAGCAGAGGCTGTGCTAGCAATTCGGTTAGAGCAAATTCTCACTAAAGACCAAATATTAGAAATGTACCTCAATCAAGTTTATTGGGGTCATAACAATTATGGTGTACAAACGGCAGCCCGCAGTTACTTTAATAAATCATCAGAATATTTAAGCTTGGGTGAGTCAGCAATGATGGCGGGTTTGATCCAAGCACCAGAAGAATTTAGCCCGTTTGTGAGCATGAAGCTGGCAAAACAGAAACAAAAAGAAGTGCTGGGACGGATGCTGGAATTGAACTGGATTAACCAGTCAGAATACGATAATGCCCTCAAGCAAGAAATCAAACTTGGGAGAATCAAATCCTTTCAAGGTAGTGCCTTACCTTATGTAACCAATACCGTAGCGCAGGAGTTGGCTAAGAAGTTTGGGCGTGAGACACTACTCAAAGGCGGGATGCGGGTGCAAACTACAGTTGACGCCAACTTCCAAATCATGGCTGAGGAAACTGTCGTTAAGTGGCATAAAACACTTCTGGGGCAAGGATTATATAAGAATCAAATGGCCCTTGTGGCCATCGATCCGCGCACGCATTTTATTAAAGCACTGGTGGGTGGTATAGATCCTAAGACCAGTGAATTCAATCGTGCAACTCAATCTCAGCGCCAGCCCGGATCTTCTTTTAAACCGTTTGTATACTATACTGCTTTTGCTAGTGGTAAATATGGGCCAGACTCAACGGTGGTAGATGCTCCAGTTAGCTATCGAGATGGTAACGGTTGGTACTTTCCCAGAAATTATGATGGCGGTTTTAGTGGAGCTATGCCAATCCGCAGAGCCTTAGCCCAATCGCGCAACATTCCGGTGATCAAGGTTGGTAAGGCTGTAGGAATGAATAGAGTCATAGAAACGTGTCGTACCTTGGGCATTATGAGTCCAATGGAACCTGTGACTTCCTTACCACTTGGTGCAATTGGTGTCACCCCTCTGGAAATGGCTAGTGCATACGCTACCTTTGCTAATTATGGTTGGCAATCTCCACCAACTGTAATTGCTCGTGTCACTGATAGTAGTGGTAATGTGTTGCTAGATAACACCCCTAAACCGCAGCTAGTTCTCGATCCTTGGGCATCAGCTGCAATTCTCGATGTGATGCGATCGGTAATCACTGAAGGTACAGGTAAAAGTGCTGCGATCGGTCGCCCAGCCGCAGGGAAAACCGGAACAACATCATCAGAAAAAGATATTTGGTTTGTTGGTACTGTGCCACAGTTGACAACTGCTGTTTGGGTAGGGAGAGATGACAACAGACAATTAGCTGACCATGCCACAGGTGGTGTCATGGTTGCTCCCATTTGGAAAGATTTTATGGAGAAGGCACTTAAGAACGTACCCGTAGAAAACTTCAAGTCCCCTTCCCAGTTTTCTCGTCCCAAGTCAAATTAAAGTTAGGAGCGATCGGTTATGAGTTATGAGTTTATTGAGAACTCCTAACTCCCAACTCCTAACTTTTGCTAAGGCTATTTTTCTAGCTCGGCTTTCATCCGTTCTAAAGTGACGTGCATTTGGTCAAACATTTGTTGCGGAGTGACACCGAACTGACCTAATTGGGTTTTCAGTTGTTCTACTGTCATTTGTGCCATGAAATCTTCTGATAGCTCGAAGCGCTTCATAAAGATGCGGTACCGTTCCATCATGGTTTCCATTTGCTCAATAAACAGCTTTTTGCCATCGCGGTCAAATTTGCCGTAGCTGTTGCCAAGCTTGATCAGCGCTTGATAATCCTCAAACAGCTGTTTTGCTTCTTGCTGAACTATTTCAGAATCGAAGAATCCCATATTGCTTATATTAAACTGAGCGCCCAGACTCAGTAGCTTAATAGTTTTACTTCTATTTATTATTTTAGTCTAGGGAAGTAATCTAGTCACGAAGCTTCGGTTTTGGTACGGTTTGTTACCGAAATTTCAACACTTGACTTGAGAAGGTTTCCCCTTATTAAATCGACTTAATAAACTCGCAATACTCAGAGCTTTAGCCATTGATTTCGGATTGGTATTTTCACCCGGTTCAATTTTCAGTCTGGTAGCGTATTTCTGAGCTAGTGAATCTTGCGGGTTAAGTTTTAATGCTTGACGGATATAAACCCTAGCCATCCCGATAAATTTCTGTTTTAGATGTACTAAACCTAATAAAGCATAATAGTCGCTGTTATTTGGCTCTAACTTGATGGCATCGCGCAGTTCTTGTACGGCTAGGGCCCAATTGGCTAGCCTGACGTACTCAATCGCTCGTTGGTAGTGACGTTGGGCGTAATTTGTCAAAACTGGTTTGACATTAGTTTCTTGATTAAATGTCAATTCAATTGGCTTGACTTCTACTTCAGGGATGATGCGAACAGCTTTTTGTGGTAGAAACAAGTCAGGTTTATGCAACTGTAAGTAAACTAAATTCAGTATACTAATTTGTTGTGTAACTTGATAAAACTGATGGAGTGATTTGTATTGAGCTTCTGCATAGGAAGCGATCGCTTCTTCATAAAACAATTCTGCTTGGGGTGCAGACATTTCTATAATTTCCTTAACTATGGCACTTTGCTCACACAAAGCTTGCTGCTGTAGTACTCTTGCGTCCGATCGCAGCATGGCTATGGCAATCAAGCGCTTGTGTCGATTTTTGAGTTGTTCGTAAGCTGGATTGATTAAATAGCTAAGTATCGCCGTTGCTAATTCTTGGTCTGGATTGCAGCTTTTAGCATAGCGATCGGGATGTAGCAGCTTTGCTAAAGTATGATAGCGTTTAAAAATCTGGCGATCGTCAGCACTCACAGAAATTCCTAGCACAGCGTAAGGATCGCAAAGCTGTTTAAGCCATTCTGGCGGTAGGAAGGTCTGTGACATCGTAGTAGTCTAGATCGGTTAAAAACTTAAAATTAGCATCAAAGCTGAATGCACAGTCATGTGAAACTTACTCAAATTTCTTCAAATTGGGGATTGGGGACTGGGGATTGGCGACTGGGAAGATTTAGTTAGGGATGAATTGTTTGTGTGCCTTTTGGCTGTCTTATTGTAGGAACTATGGTATTCGTATATTTATTAGAAATATGTTGACTAAGCGCAAAAGTCGAAGTATTGCCGCTGTTTTAGCTTTTTCTGGCACACTGACAATTTCAGGATTACATAAATTCTACCTGGGACAGCCGCTGTGGGGTATTTTGTATATGTTGCTTTCCTGGACGCCGATCCCCAAGGTAGCTAGTGCGATTGAGGGAGTTTGGTATTTAGCCCAAGACGAAGAAGCTTTCGATCGCAATTTTAATCTCGGCAAGTCAGCGGCAAGGACTTCACAAAAGGCGATTAATCAGGTAGGAGCGATCGCTGACGCAATGCGGGAATTAGATGCTCTGCGCCAGGATGGACTAATTTCAGAGTATGAATTTGAGCAAAAGCGCCGCCAATTGCTAGACCAGATTTCTTAAGGTAAGCAACAATCATGAATAACTGGCTACCTTTAAATTCCAGACTGCAAAAACTCCGCGCCAAGCTCCTCAACGATCCCTACTATCGCCTACAATCTGGAGAAGAAATTCAGATTGCAGCTCAATTAGGTATTCGCATTGATGCTAATCAAGCGACTGTAGATGATTGGTTACGCCTACCAGGTTTGTCAATTCACCAAGCGCGATCGCTTGTGGAACTTTCACATTCAGGTGTGAAATTTTACTGTATTGAAGATATCGCTGCGGCTTTAGGTATACCAGCGCCGCGCTTAGAGCCATTAAAGCCTCTGCTGAATTTTATTTACTATGACCACGAATCTTTAGAAAATCCTACCCATTTACTCAACCCGAACACAGCAACCGTTGAAAAATTAGCACAAATTCCATTTATAGATTTGTCTTTGGCGGAAGCAGTGGTGCAAAATCGGCAATCAGCCGGGCCTTACCGTAACCTGGCTGATTTCCAGCGACGGCTGGAGTTAACTGGTGATGCGATCGCTCAACTGATGTATTATTTAAGGTTTTAAGTTAGAAGTTTTAAAATATAGGGAAAATCGTTTGTATGCAATATATTTTGACCTCACTTCCATTCCTCTCCTAAAAGGAGAAAGGCTTTGAATCTTACTCCCCAACCCTTGTAGCGTTGGGGTTTGAGGTTAGGTCTATATAACTCCTAACTCCTAACTCCTAACTCCTAACTATTTAAATAAACCCAATGCGATCGAGAGGCCAAAAGCGAAACGTTGCCCGACCGATGACATTTTTTCTGGGTAAAAAGCCCCAATAGCGAGAGTCATTACTATCGTTGCGATTATCTCCCATAACGAAAAATTCGTCTTCTGGGACTTTTACTGGTTGGTATGGCTGATTTGGAGGTTCAGCGATGTAGTCTTCTGCCAAAGGTTGACCGTTGAGGTAGACTTTGCCAGAAGCAACGCTAATTACCTCACCAGGCTGGCCAATAACTCGCTTGATAAACGCTTGGTCTTTCGGATATCCTCGACGTTGTAGTTCTGCGGGTGGTTGAAAAACAATAATATCGCCAGTTATGGGAGGATGAAAATGGTAGGAGATTTTTTCAACTACCAAGCGATCGCCAGTATGTAAGGTGGGTAGCATCGAGTCAGAAGGTATATAGCGCGGTTCGGCGATAAAAGTCCTGATCAGGAATGCCAAACACAGTGCGATCGCAATTAAAATCAGATTTTCTTGCCAACTACGCCATACTCTTAACGACGCACGCTCTTTTTTTGCATCACTTTCGTGAGGAATCATAAAAGTTTCTAGCCAGTTTCAGAAGTGAGACAAATACCTTGATTATTTTGACTCAAAAGTTATATTAATAGGAAAAGAGGATTTAGGGTCAACCTATAGAGACATTAAATAATACACTTACCCATTTGCTCAAGATAAGCAAAAGTACTGTAAAGAAACTATGACTTGTCTGAGGTAATATAAGCTAATAATTAGGATTGCTAAATAGATTATTAAAAATAAAAATTTTAATTGCTGTAATTATAAGGCAAGTTATGAGATAATTTAGAGTTTTGTTTCTTCCTGCAAAAGAAGCTAGTTACAGACAGCTAAAGCGATACAACCAGTAGGTTTTTTCTTTAAACAGAAAATTGGTTGTAGAGTTGCAAAATAGTCTACCTTACTTTACTGAAAAAAGGTAGATAGCGCCGGCGGCAAGCAAGTCCGCGTACCCTTACAGGGAAGCAAGCTACGCGCAGCGTCTCGCAGAGAGCGTCGGGCAGTCTTGCTGGAGGTTGAGTTACACGAAGAATATACTTTTTAAGTAAAATTACATAAATTTAGCCAAAATTGAAATGTATTTTTAAATGCATGAATTTGGTTCAAAACGGCGTTTTTAGTAAAAAATACTACTTTTAAAGATGAAATATAGGCTTTATTGCTTGAATGGATAAATGCTATTCTATTGTGATTTTAATCACTTGCCTATATATACGAAATTAATTTCCGTAATTACACGGTGACAGTGCATATTAAACTGTACTATTAATTAAGATATAAACATACTTAATTATCGAAAAAAACATCCACAGACAGAAAGCTACTAGCAATTTGAGCTAAAGTATCAGCATCCGAAACAGAAGTAAGCTGCTGATAGAATTATTTTTCTTCAATGAGTCAAAGGTGACTAGATTGAAACAATAAATGCCCCTTGCCAATGAGAAACTATATTGAATCAATTTTCGTCTGGTCTATTTCATAGAAAGTACAAGGTAACATTCTGTCAGTTGAAAATTTAACTTTTTCTTAAAAAAGAAACAATGACAACAGGCAGTAAAATATATCTTATCAAGATAGAACTAATAGTTTACCAGACTTTTATTTTAAAGAGACCCCACCCTTTTAAGTAATTTTGTATGTTAACCAAACAATACACTTAAGTTGTAAACTATACAGTTTTACAGTGAGAAAGTTTGGCTAAAAAAACTTTAGTCTGCTAAAAGTGCAAATTGTAGGTATGACAACTAAGTTCATCTTATTTGAAAAGCTATAAAACTTGAAAGGATAATCTGCCTTAGCGGTGAACTGAAAAACAGCAACTAATTCATAACTCCTATTTAAAAGGATTTTGGGATGTAGTTAATTATTTGATTGTGTTCCTCTCTTTCTTATAGCTAGTGGTAATAATGTGGAAATGCAAAGCTTACCTTTGATGACTGGGTTGAAATTAAACAGTACCAAGTATTGTATATTCAACGCTGTCCAAATCGAGAGCATATAGATTTTAGTTAAAGCAATATAGTTGCTCTTAATCAATTTTGAATTCCCGTTAATACTAATTCCAATTTTCATGATTACCAGAAAGCAACTGGTATCTAAATATCTAATAAAAATGTGCTATAACGTACCGTCATAACTGTGGTGATGGTTCGATCTTTAAAGGAGCGTTGAGGTGGAAAACAATAAGTCATTTCTGTGGCCAGAAGGAATATTAATTGCGCTGCTTGCTTTAGGTGGTGTTTTTAGTCTTGCTTTTATGATGCTTCTAAGACCAAATGCTTCGGATGCTCAAAGTAGACCAAGTATAAATATCAAGGATGTATCTGCAAACGTAGGAACTCAGCAGCGTCTTGAGAAATTAAAGGCGGCGATGCTTACAAGTTGGCAGCAAGAAGCACAAACAAAGGGTCTAGCTTATCCCATACCATCACGTTTTCAAGGGGAAATCATTAAGGCCGCAAAACTTACTCAGGGTGAGAAAGTGATTGCTCTCACCTTTGATGATGGCCCTTGGCCTCAGACTACAGAGCAAGTGCTAAGTATCCTGAAATCAAATAATATCAAAGGGACGTTTTTTGTAGTCGGGCAGAACTTAAAAAATTATCCAGAGTTAGGAAAGCAGATTGTCGCTCAAGGTCACGTCATTGCCAACCATACTTGGCATCACTGGTATCACTTCTTTAATCAACAAGCAGCTGCTTTTGAAATTGAGCGCACAACAGACTTAATTTATCAAGTTACAGGTGTCAAAACAAATCTGTTCCGGCCGCCTGGTGGTATGCTACACAATGGATTATCTGCTTATGCAAAAGGACAAAAGTATGCTGTGGTGATGTGGTCTGCTGACTCCACAGACTACAAGTTACCAACTGTACCAAAATTGATCGATAACGTGATTAAAGATTCTAAACCTGGTGGGATTGTGCTAATGCATGATGGTGGTGGTAATCGTTCTAGAACTGTGCAAGCGTTACCAGAAATTATTAGCAACTTTAAAAAGCAAGGCTATCGCTTTGTAACTATTCCAGAACTTTTGGAAATCGAAGATGCTGACCAAAAGTTGCTTGCTAACAAAAAGTAATAATGATTAATTATAAATAATTGGTCATTAGTCAATAGTAATTGACTAAAAGCTAAAATTTATTATCATGAATAATTTAGGTTATGTGGAAACCAGATGATCTAACATTATCAGTTATGACAATAATATTTGGATCGCCTTTTTTTGAACCACCAAGTACTTTAGAGTTATTAATAATTCTGGCAATAATATTTGGATCACCTTTTTTTGGAGGAGTATTTGCTGGAATAGCTACTCTAATTATCATAAGGAAAACCAATTTTTTTATTAAAATATTTAGACTATTAATTGGGGCTATTGGAGGGTATGAAGGTCTAATAATTGGGTATATTTTTTTAGGTAGACATTCATTTAAAAATCCAAATGAAATACTTAAATCAATTATTGATTTTCATTATGCAATACTTAAAGAAATTACTCATTTTCCTAAAATTGATTTGAGCTTCTTAATTCCGGGTATGTTAGGGGCAATAGGTGCAAGTATAGCTCTATTTATGAGCAGAAAAATATTTCGCTGGCGTTCATAAATTTCTGAACTATAATGCAATACGGTTCAGTTAAAGCCAAAAATTAAAACCAGCGTAGGTTGGGTTTCGCTCCTCAACCCAACCTACAATTTATCGCTAAAATTAAATTTTTATTGAAAATAAATAACGAACAAATAAGGTTTATAAAAAATACGATAACCATTATCACAAAAAATAGGGTTTAGCGTTATTACATGACTATTACGAAAGTTTTTTAGCGCTGAAAACCTTGTTTTATTAAAAGGCAGGCTTTTTGGCCTGCCTTACAAGATTGAATTGATTTGTTAGAAGTCTCTTAATGACTGCTTACTAAACTGAACTCAGTTGTTTTTTCAGGATTGGCTTCTGGACTATCAGCTTCAGAAGGCGGAACTAACTGCCAGAATTTCGGCAAAAATTCTTGCCAGTTTTGCAGAATTTTCTTCGCCTTTGGTGAACCAGTGCGTTCTGCATGATTTTGGATTAACTCTTGCAGTTGCTTTGCACCTACTTCGGTAATCACCCGCTGAATTTTGACAATTTCTGGGTTGACTAATTCACGGAATGAATCGTCTTCATCCAAGAAGTATGCCAGTCCACCAGTCATTCCAGCAGCTATGTTACGTCCTACTTTGCCAAGGACGACAATCACACCACCTGTCATGTATTCACAGCAGTGATCCCCAGCACCTTCAATCACTGCGATGCCTTTGGAGTTTCTCACAGCAAAGCGTTCTCCTGCTAGACCGTTGGCAAATAACATGCCACCAGTAGCACCATAAAGACAAGTATTGCCAACTATCACGTTTTGTGATGCGTTATAGGTAGCATCAGTTGGATGTTTGATGATGATTTCACCACCATGCATTCCTTTACCTACATAGTCATTTGCTTCTCCTTCTAGGCTGAGAATTATGCCTGGGAGGTTGAAAGCACCAAAGCTTTGCCCAACACTACCTGTAAAGTTGAGATTAATTTGTCCTTCAAAGCCACTGTCACCATATTGAGAAGCGATCGCACCCGCTAATCTTGTGCCCACTGTTCTGTCAGTATTGATAATTGGGTAAGTTTTGGTGACAGTAGACTGATCTCTAATAGCAGCCTGAATTTCAGGATCGGCAAGGAACTTGTCATCCAAAACCACGCCATTGCTATGAACTTCTTCATGCACCAACCAGCTACGATTGTCTCTGGTATTTGGTAGCTGAAGTAAACAGTCGAGATTGAGCGATCGCGTTTTGGTGAGATTTACTTCTGGGCGCAGTTTTAATAAATCTGCACGTCCAACGATTTCTGACAAAGAACGGTAGCCAAGTCGAGCTAACAAACTACGCACTTCTTCGGCAATGAAGTAAAAGAAGTTGACAACTTGTTCCGGCATTCCCGTAAACCGCTTGCGGAGTTCTTCTTTTTGAGTAGCAACACCCACAGGACAGGTATTCATGTGGCAAACTCTCGCCATAATACAGCCTTCAGCAATCATGGCGATGGAGCCGAAACCGAATTCTTCACCGCCCATCAATGCACCTATTACCACATCCCAACCACTCTTGAGTCCGCCATCTACGCGTAAAATCACGCGATCGCGCAAGCCATTTTCCATTAAGACGCGATGCACTTCACTTAAACCCAATTCCCACGGCGAACCAGCGTGTTTAATCGAACTGAGTGGCGATGCACCTGTACCACCATCATGACCAGAAATTTGGATAATATCAGCGTTTGCCTTAGCTACACCAGCCGCGATCGTGCCAATGCCAACTTCTGCAACTAGCTTCACCGACACCTTTGCTTTGGGATTAATTTGATGCAGATCGAAAATCAGTTGTGCTAAGTCTTCAATCGAATAAATATCGTGGTGCGGTGGTGGCGATATCAGCGTCACACCTGGTTTGGAGCGCCTTAACATCGCAATGTATTGGCTCACCTTGGGCCCTGGCAGTTGTCCACCTTCCCCAGGCTTGGCACCTTGGGCAATTTTGATTTCAATTTGTTTGGCGTTAACTAGGTACTCTGGGGTGACACCAAAGCGTCCCGATGCAACTTGCTTAATGGCACTATGAGCTATATCGCCATTTCGCAATCCTTTTAAATGAGGTAAGGTTGGCGAGTAACCAGATTCGTCTACATCATCTAGAACTGTGTAGCGCACTGGATCTTCGCCGCCTTCTCCAGAATTTGATTTACCACCAATGCGGTTCATGGCGATCGCTAAAGTTTCGTGGGCTTCTCTTGACAAAGCGCCTAAAGACATGCCACCGGTGCAGAAACGCTTGACTATTTCATATACCGATTCCACTTCTTCTAGAGGAACTGGGGTGCGATCGCCTTGGAAATCCAGCAAGTCCCGCAAAGCTGTTACTGGTCTGCCTTGGAGGTGCTTTTTATAAACTTCGTAGTGGTCGTAGTTTTTGTCATCTAGAGCCTTATGCAGCGCCTTAACCATTTCGGGGCTATTCATGTGGTACTCGCCGCCAGGACGGTACTGCACAAAGCCCAGGTTTTCTAACTTCTTGGTTGTTAGTTCTGGGAAAGCTTTGACGTGGAAGGAAAGCACTTCATCAGCAAGTTCGGTAATGCTCAAACCACCGATGCGGGAAGTCGTTCCACGAAATCCCAGGTCGATTAAATCTCCACCGATGCCAATCGCTTCAAAGATTTGGGCTGCTTGATAGCTGGAGAGCAGAGAAATTCCCATTTTGGAGAGAATTTTGAGCAAACCTGACTCTACTGCTTTGCGATAGTTTCCTAAAGCTTGTTCTAGGGTGAGGGTGGGAATTTTTTGAACGCCCATTAACTTTTGAGTTTTGGGATCGGACCACCAATCACGCACCGTATCTAAAGCCATGTAAGGGCAAACTGCGCCAGCACCATAGCCAATCAGGCAAGCAAAGTGATGGGTACTCCAGCATTGAGCAGTATTCACAATCAGGGATGTTTTCATTCGCAACCCCTCACGAATCAGATGGTGATGCACTGCACCCACTGCTAATAGGGGAGGAATGTATGTATATTCTGTGTTGAGACTGTCATTAGCTCGATCGCTTAATATTAAAATCTTTGCACCTGCCCGGACTGACTCAGCTGCTTGTGCTTGCAAAGATTGTACTGCGGCTTTCAATCCTTCTGGACCGCTAGCGATCGCAAATAGAGTTGACAACTCAGCGGTGGCAAATCCTGACAGCTTAATCGCCTCTAATTCACCATCAGTTAACACTGGCGATTCCAGTTTTAATCTTTGAGCATATTCTGGCTTGGGTTCTAATAAGTTACCCCGTTCGCCTAGTTCAACTTTTAGAGACATCACTAGCTTTTCTCGCAGGGGATCGATCGCTGGGTTCGTCACCTGAGCAAAGCGCTGTTTGAAATAGTCATAAAGCAGGTGAGGCTTTTGTGACAGCACCGCTAAGGGAATATCATCACCCATGCAGAAAGTTGGTTCTGAACCGGCGATCGCCATTGGGTGAATCACCATTTCTACATCTTCTGTGGTGTAGCCAAAGGCAGTTTGACGCTGAAGTAAGTTTTGCTTGTTAATAGTCAATTGTTCTTGGTCATTTGTCAATTGTCCTTTGCCATTGCCATTTGCTAATGACGGATGACTAATGACCAATGACTTTAATTCTTGACGGTGCTGTTGCAGCCATTCTCCATAAGGGTGCTGCTTGGCAATGCGCCCCTTTATATCCCAATTCTTCAGTACTTCATGATTTTCTAAATCCACAGCGATCATTTGCCCTGGCCCAAGTCTACCTTTTTCGACAATATCGGCTTCTGGGAAATCCACCACACCAGCTTCTGAAGCTACAACAATGTAATCATCTTTGGTGATTGCGTAACGAGCTGGTCTTAAACCATTACGATCTAGAGTTGCACCAACTTTTTTGCCATCGCTGAATACTAAAAGTGCTGGCCCGTCCCAAGCTTCTTGCAAACCACTGTAATATTCGTAGAAATCAACAATTTCTGGAGATTCACGTAAAGAAGGCTGATTTTGGTAAGCCTCTGGAACCATAATCATTAAAGCTTCCAGAGGGCTGCGTCCAGAGCAAACCAGCAATTCCACTACGTTGTCTAGAGTAGCTGAGTCGCTATTATCAATATGAACTAATGGCTTGAGTTCCTGAATGCGATCGCCCCATACAGGATGATTCAGGCTCGCTTCTCGTGCCATCATCCAGTTGATGTTACCCAATAAGGTATTGATTTCGCCGTTGTGACCCAAAAGCCTCATTGGTTGCGCTAGGGGCCACTTGGGCATGGTATTGGTACTAAAGCGGCGGTGATAAACAGCAAAGGCGCTTTTATAAGCTGGATTTTTTAAATCGTCATAAAAGCTGCCCAAGACAGCAGAACGCACCATGCCTTTGTAGACAATTGTGCGACTTGACAACGAACAGATATAAAATTCTTCTGAGATGTTAGTTGCAGCTTTACTAATTCGGCGGCGGGTAATGTACAACTGCCTTTCTAATTCATCACCGCTTTTGTCAACAGAGGCTAACAAAACTTGTTCAATCTGGGGCTGATTTTCTCTTGCTTGTACTCCCAGCAAATCAGATTGCACTGGTACTACTCGCCAACCCAATACAATTAATTTCTCTTCAGCAGCTACTTGCTCAACAGTCACCCTAGCTTGTTGTGCAGCTTGCTGGTCTTGTGGTAGAAATATCATCCCCACAGCTATGCGATCGCTAGATGGAAATTCCTTCCCCCTTTGGGCAAAGTCTTGTTGGAACAACTCCCAAGGGATAGCTGTCAAGACTCCAGCACCATCACCAGAGTCGCGATCGGCGCTACAACCTCCCCGGTGTTCTAAACAGGCTAAAGCAGCTAAGGCTTTTTCGACAATTTCGTGGCTGGTATGATTTTGGCGATGAGCAATAAAACCTACACCACAGGCATCTCGTTCCTCTACTAACCACTTTTGCCCCTGATAGGTATCTCTTGAGTTGATATTCGCTGTGATTTTCTGGCCTTGATTCATCGGTTTATTATTCATACCCTGTTCCTAAAGTATTGAGTTACCAATTTTGCCACTACATTGTGGGAAAAAATTTCTAAATTCAGCGATGGAAAAATATATAAGCACCGAAATTTAGGGAAAAAAAATTTTAACTTCGGTTTTACTTTGTTAGTTAACCCGTGTTAAAATAATTGCGTATTTTTTATGTATTTATGCGGTGTTAGACAACTTACCTCCGCCAAGACATCATTTTTGCCCTGACAGTTTCTTTTTTATATTTTGAAGTTAAGTATTTTTTCAATTTTTTTTCCAGATGCACGCTAGCTACTCATGGAGCCTATTTCGGCTCACCTGAAACAAAACTAAAACTGAACGCTGCACTATTTTTTTAAGCCAAAGCCCAGATAATTAGTAATCGATCGTGACAATCAAGAACTCACTCTAAGCAGTCGCCTTGCGTTTCTTAGAGAAGCTATGCTAAAGGCTTTACGCTACGCTACCTTAATTCGTGGTTGCAATCAGTGAGGGGTTCTACCCTCCATTGTTTTGTTAATCATTGAATTAAAAATTGAGTCTGAACTGGTGTACCCTTTTAATTACGAATTACGAATTACGAATTAGTAATTATTTGATTATCCCGATCCAGCAATAAAATCAGCGTATTACAATATATACCCATTTGACAATTCCCAAATATTTTTGTTGTCTAGAATTTTGCCGCTTACCAGTTGCCGCATGTATTACTATTAACTAGACATTACTGAAGTAATAACAGTAGCAACGATCAGCAGGATTAAATATCTTAATCCAGTTTTGATAACCAAAACTACCGTATATAGTGTGGTTAAAATTAGTTGGGAGTTAAAAAACTTGGTTGCAGTGGCTTTAGCGTCTAAATAAATTAATGTGTGTCTAATGTTTGTCTAAAAGAGACAAGTAGCCAATATATAGATTACCATATTTATTCAAAAATAAAGTCATGTTTCCTTGATATTTCCAAATAATTGGTTAGTTTAAACCTTGGGTAATAGTTTTCCAAAGTACCTAGTAAATTATGGTAAAAATGCCGAATTGTTGCCAATCAGAGATTAGTGATGGCTCTGCAAACGCCAAGGGCGATCGCAGATTCTTCCGGGCTACTGTGTCCCCAATACTTTTAACAGTACTGTGCTTAACGACTACTTGTGCTGCTAACGCCCAAGAATCCCCAAAAACCACCAAATCAACACCTAGATTAATTTCTCAGTCAGCTGCACCTCCTTTACCAGGTGTGGCATCCTCTGGTAATCAAATTTCCCTTAATGGTCGTACTTTAGCAGGAACTTGGTTACAGCGACCTGGAAAATCTGGACAGGTGACAACCAATATTAGTGATGGGGCATTCAGGCAATTAATTGGAGTAAATTTCTTAAACAGCAGTAATTCAGCGAAGCAACCAATACAGTGGTTTTCGTCGGTGACAAAGCCATTAGTATTATCTACTAGGCTACTAGGAGCATATCGCTATCTGGATATCACTAATTTTGCTCAAACATCTGGCTGGCAAATTCAAGCTAATGGCAACACTTTGGCGATTGCTACCCCAAAAACACAAATCACAAATATTGTTCAGAGCCAGGAACCACCAGAAGCGAGTACCCCTTTGCAACAGACTCGGATTCTTATCAATTTAGATCGTCCCACTCCCTGGCAAGTTGTACAAGGGTCAGCGATCGCCAAACCACAAATTCCTTCCTCCGATCCAGATACGCCAACTCCCAAATCCACTGTACCGCCAAATCGACAGTGGACAATTACCGTGGATGGAATCGCTGACCCTGTTTTGATAGAACGCTATACTCCCCAGCCACCAGCAGCACCAACAGCACCACCATCATTGTTGCCAAACTTGCTCAAACAATTATTACCAGTTACACCAACACAACCAATACCAGCAACCCCAGCCCCAACCCCTGAACCGCTGATTCAAAAAGTGGAGGTGGTGAAAAACCAAACCATTATTAGTCTGAGCGTTCCCTTTGGTCTATCGCCTCAAGTTAGTACTGTAGATAACCCCAATCGCCTGATTATCGACATTCGACCCGATCCTTTGGAAGAACGAGATATTACTTGGGCCCCAGGATTGCGCTGGCGACAGCATTATGTCAACTTAGGCACAGAACGCTTTCCGGTGGTCTGGTTAGAAGTTAATCCCCGCAAATTTGGGCTAACATTGAAACCTATGTGGGCTAGTCCTGATGGACTTGCGGGTACTGCTCCCTTAATTCAAACAGCACAACGTTACTTAGCAGTAGCTGGAATTAACGGTGGTTATTTTAACCGTAATAATAAATTGCCATTGGGTGCGATTCGTCGGGATAATCAGTGGTTATCAGGCCCGATTCTCAATCGAGGTGCGATCGCTTGGAATGATTCAGGTCAATTTTACTTCGGTCGTCTCACCTTGGAAGAAACTTTAATTACAGCAAATGACCAGCGCTTACCAATTCTATTTCTCAACAGTGGTTACATTCAAAGTGGCATTGCTCGTTACACCTCAGCTTGGGGAGCAACTTACACGCCCTTAACGGATAACGAAATTATCTTAGTGGTACAGAAAGACCAAATTACTAATCAGCTACCAGGCGGCAAAGTTGGTGAGACGCCGATTCCCATTCCCCAGGATGGTTACCTGCTAACTTTACGCGCCAACGCTGCTAGTGCTGCCTCCCAGCTACCTATTGGAACCACAGTAAGCATTTTCAGCACTACTGTTCCTACAGATTTTAGTCGTTATCCCCACATTATCGGTGCTGGACCGCTATTAGTCCAAAATCGTCAAATTGTCCTTGATGCCAAAGGCGAAAAATTCAGCAATGCCTTTATTGCCGAAAAAGCTATTCGTAGCGGTATTTGCACAACAGAAACAGGCACACTGATGATTACTGCCACACATAATCGTGTCGGCGGTTATGGGCCTAATTTGGCAGAACATGCCCAATTGATGCAACTCATGGGCTGTGTAGATGCCCTAAATTTGGACGGTGGCAGTTCTACCAGCCTTTATTTAGGAGGACAACTACTCGATCGATCGCCCAGTACAGCTGCTCGTGTTCACAACGGAATTGGTATTTTCCTGCAACCACGATGATAATCAGGGAATAGAGAAAAAACTCAATTACCAATCCCCAATCCCTAATCCCTAATCCCTAATCCCTAACCACTTTTTAAAGTTTAGAACAAGCTGTAATTTTGCTTGATGAAGACTTAGTGTAGACATCAGAATTTTAGTAGTAATGGTTTACACCATCAGGTTTGATTTTGCTATGTTTATCAAAGTGCGATAAAATTGCTGATTTCCAAGGTTGCAAGATAGCGCCAAATTTTTTTATCAATAATTAAGAGTACCAACGGTTTGTTATGTCTTCAAATGAGGTAACTATGGCTCGATATCAAGAAACTACACAGACTGAAACTCTACACCTCCCTCCAAATATAATTTCCAGGGGCGTTGCTGCAACAGAATTACGTCCTTGGGGTGCTTTTACAGTTTTAGAAGAAGGGCGCGGATACAAAATTAAGCGCATCGAAGTTAAGCCCGGACACCGCCTCAGTCTACAAATGCACCATCACCGCAGCGAACATTGGATTGTCGTCTCTGGTACAGCTAGAGTAGTTTGTGGTGAGAAAGAAGTACTACTGAGCAATAACGAGTCAACATACGTACCCCAATGTACATCTCATCGTTTAGAGAATCCTGGCGTGATCCCCTTGATATTGATTGAAGTCCAAAATGGCGAATACTTGGGAGAAGATGATATTATCCGCTACCAAGATGACTATGCCCGTACCAAAGATTAAAACCAAAAGAACACTATTAAAGCTCTAACCCCAAAGCTGAATACATTTTTGTTTGTGTAAACCGTCTTTGTAAACGAACGACTACACCCCAGAAGTCCCTACCTAGTCAAGGTGGGGACTGAAGCATGTTAGTGTTATAAATGTAGTAATAGCGATCGCGCTCATGCCTTTGGTGATTTGGAATTTTGCACAAGCAAGGGTCAACCTATCTGTAAAATGGAAGATGGGGTATTCAATTGCAAAAAACGAGTTCCATGATTCATCTGAGTCAAGCAGCTGTAAGTGAGATTGGGCGAATAAAGTCCAAGCAGCCAAATGTCTTGTTTCGATTGGCAGTAAAACCAGGTGGTTGTTCTGGATTCTTTTATGATATGTCCTTTGATGAAGCAATAAAAGTTGGCGATCGGGTTTTCGACTTGGATGAGATTCAAGTCGTCATTGATGCCACAAGCTTAAATTACCTCAACGGTTTGAGAGTTGATTATTCAGAAGACTTAATGGGTGGTGGTTTTCGCTTCCACAATCCCCAGGCGATCGCTACCTGTGGTTGTGGCAATTCCTTCTCTTGGAGTCCTTAATGATTGAACAAGTAGTCAAAAAACAGATGTTTGATCGCTAAGGACAAATAGCAATTGACATAAAGCCGTAAAAAAAGATATAATCAGGATTTGTTAAAACTTAGACCATAAGCAGCTTTACGCGCTGTAACTCATGCCAACAATACAGCAGCTAATACGAAATGAGCGCGAACAAGCGCGTCAGAAAACCAAGTCCCCGGCTCTGAAACAATGTCCCCAACGTCGGGGAGTTTGTACCAGAGTATACACGACCACACCAAAAAAGCCTAACTCAGCCCTACGCAAAGTAGCAAGAGTCAGACTTACGTCTGGATTTGAAGTCACAGCTTACATTCCAGGCATTGGTCATAACTTACAAGAACACTCAGTTGTAATGATTCGTGGCGGTCGGGTAAAGGATCTACCAGGCGTGAGATACCACATTATCCGTGGCACCCTAGATACAGCCGGAGTCAAAGACCGCAAGCAAGGCCGTTCCAAGTATGGAACCAAGCGTCCTAAAGAAGCGAAAAAATAGGATTAGGCGGTTAATCGCATCCAACACGATTAATCGTCTATCTTAAAAACGCCCAAGGGGAAAACAAGGAGCGCCGTCTGTGTTCTAACAGTAGTCAAAAAGGCTGCTAAAGTCTGTTTCAAAAATCAAGCAAGCTACATCTACACTAAGCGAGCAAGTGTAGAAGTTCTGAAGAGAATACTGTAATATACAGCAAGTTTCTCATCCGAACATTAAAGTTTATAATCTTGTGCCTTGAGTATTTAGTTGCAGGTAGCAAGTCAATGAATTTTAGATTTTAGGTTTGCGATCGCCTAGCTTTAGCGATTTATCGAGCATCTTTTGGATTGGTCGAACCCACAAAGGAATGAGGCTTATAGATTTTTGATTTGTTCAGATCCTTGTAGTCAGAACATATACCGAAAACTTTTAATCCAAAATTCGGCGTTGCGCTGGAAAGGCAACAAAAGGTGCGACCAAAATCCAAAATTGCCAGTTAACAAGTCAGCCTTGCTGCAACGGTCGAAAAAAATAGAGGAAGTCTGAGGGTTGGGTTCTACCGCTTTTAGTTTCCGGTGTCTGATAGCATATAATTTCGTTGCCAATTCCGAATTAAAGGTGAAGTATGTCTCGTCGTGGTGTTATTCAAAGGCGCCCAGTTCCGTCTGACTCAGTATATAACAGTCGCCTTGTGAGCATGATTATCAGACGGATCATGCGTCATGGCAAAAAATCACTTGCCGCACGCATTGTTTATGATGCATTAAAAACTATTGAAGAACGCACTGGTGCTGGTGCCTTAGAAACCTTTGAAAGAGCAGTGCGAAATGCCACGCCTTTAGTAGAAGTAAAGGCTCGGCGAGTTGGTGGAGCAACCTACCAAGTACCAATGGAAGTGCGTACAGAACGGGGCACTACTTTAGCACTGCGTTGGTTAGTGCAATATTCTCGCTCCAGGCCAGGGCGGACAATGGCCAGCAAATTGGCAAATGAGTTAATGGATGCTGCCAACGAAACTGGCAATGCTATTCGGAAACGTGAGGAAACGCACCGGATGGCGGAAGCTAACAAAGCATTCGCACATTATCGTTATTAAGTAAAAAAGCGATATATCGCTTTGCCGAAGCGGTATATCGTAGATTTACACAAAAAGACGGTTTTCCGTAAAAGTATAGAATCTTAACAAAGAGTAATATACAAGATATCATGAGGCAAAAACTATAGGAGGTAGCTGTGGCACGCACGATCCCGCTAGAGAAAGTACGCAACATTGGTATTGCGGCGCATATAGATGCGGGCAAAACAACAACAACAGAGAGAATATTATTTTACTCTGGCATAATTCATAAAATTGGCGAAGTTCATGAAGGAACTGCCGTCACAGACTGGATGGAGCAAGAGCGGGAACGGGGAATTACCATTACTGCTGCTGCTATCAGTACCAGTTGGAAAGATCATCAAATTAACATTATCGATACTCCGGGTCACGTAGACTTCACAATTGAAGTTGAGCGTTCCATGCGCGTGTTAGATGGTGTAATCGCAGTATTTTGTTCTGTGGGCGGCGTGCAACCGCAGTCTGAGACAGTGTGGCGGCAAGCAGAACGCTACAAAGTTCCTCGGATAGCCTTTATCAACAAGATGGATCGTACCGGAGCGAACTTTTATAAAGTTCACGATCAAATCCGCGATCGCCTGCGGGCGAATGCGATCGCCATTCAACTACCAATCGGCAGTGAAAACGACTTCCAAGGTATTGTTGACCTAGTACGGATGCGTGCGTATATTTACGCAAACGACCAGGGAACTGATATCCAGGAAACTGATATCCCGGAAGCATTGCAAGCGCAGGTAGACGAATTCCGCACCAAGCTAATAGAAGCCGCGGCAGAAACAGATGATGCTCTAATGACTAAGTACTTCGAGGGCGAAGAACTTACAGAACAGGAAGTTCGGACTGCCCTACGTAAAGGCACAATTGCGGGGACAATTGTACCAGTACTTTGCGGTTCGGCATTCAAAAACAAAGGCGTACAGCTGATGCTGGATGCCGTTGTCGATTACCTGCCAGCGCCAAGTGAAGTACCGCCAATTCAAGGCTTACTGCCCAATGGCGATACTGTTGAGCGGCGGGCTGATGACAACGAACCCTTAGCAGCTCTGGCATTCAAGATTATGGCTGACCCTTATGGTCGCCTGACATTTGTTCGTGTTTATTCTGGTGTCCTGAAAAAGGGCAGCTACGTTCTCAACGCTAGTAAAAATAAAAAAGAACGGATTTCTCGCTTAGTTCTAATGAAGGCAGACGATCGGCAAGATGTCGATGAACTGCGAGCGGGTGATTTGGGAGCAGCTTTGGGATTGAAAGACACCTTGACAGGTGACACGCTTTGTGATGATGGATCGCCAGTAATTCTAGAATCCCTATTTATTCCTGAGCCTGTGATCTCGGTGGCGGTTGAACCCAAAACTAAGAACGACATGGACAAGCTGTCCAAGGCTCTGCAATCTCTCTCAGAAGAAGACCCCACCTTCCGTGTCCGCGTCGATCCGGAAACAAATCAAACCGTGATCGCGGGGATGGGAGAGCTGCACCTAGAAATTCTAGTAGACCGGATGTTACGAGAATTCAAGGTGGAAGCAAATGTAGGTGCGCCGCAAGTAGCTTACCGAGAAACAATTCGGAAAGCTGTGAGCAAGATTGAGGGCAAATTTATCCGCCAAAGTGGTGGTAAAGGCCAATACGGTCACGTTGTGATCAATTTGGAACCTGGAGACCCCGGTACTGGCTTTGAATTCGTCTCCAAAATTGCCGGCGGTTCAGTACCGAAAGAGTACGTTGGCCCCGCAGAACAAGGAATGAAAGAAAGCTGCGAATCCGGTGTTCTAGCTGGATATCCATTGATTGACGTTAAAGCAACGCTAATTGATGGGTCATACCACGATGTAGACTCTTCGGAAATGGCTTTCAAAATCGCTGGTTCAATGGCGATGAAAGAGGCTGTGCTGAAAGCTTCACCCGTCCTCTTAGAGCCTATGATGAAAGTTGAGGTTGAAGTTCCTGAAGACTACATCGGGAACGTCATTGGCGACCTGATCGCCCGCCGAGGGCAGATTGAAAGTCAAAGTACCGAACAGGGACTTGCTAAGGTGGCATCTAAAGTTCCACTGGCAACCATGTTTGGCTACGCCACTGATATTCGGTCAAAAACGCAAGGTCGGGGTATCTTCACGATGGAGTTCAGCCACTACGATGAGGTGCCTCGCAGCGTAGCTGAAACTATCATTGCAAAAAGCAAAGGGAACGCTTAATTAAAATAAGGAAATGAGTATTCATGGCACGCGCAAAGTTTGAAAGGAATAAACCCCACATCAATATCGGTACAGTTGGCCACGTTGACCACGGTAAAACTACCTTGACAGCAGCCATCACCATGACCTTGGCAGCTATGGGTCAAGCAGTAGCTAAGGGCTACGACCAAATTGATAATGCCCCAGAAGAAAAGGCACGAGGTATTACCATCAATACCGCTCACGTAGAGTATGAAACTGCAAATCGACACTATGCTCACGTAGACTGTCCAGGACACGCTGACTATGTGAAGAACATGATCACCGGTGCTGCACAGATGGACGGAGGTATCCTTGTAGTTGCTGCTACCGATGGTCCTATGCCTCAAACCCGCGAACACATTCTGTTGGCAAAACAGGTTGGCGTTCCTAGTCTGGTTGTCTTCTTGAACAAAGAAGACTTGATGGATGACCCAGAACTCTTAGAACTAGTGGAACTAGAACTGAGAGAATTGTTAAGCAGCTATGATTTTCCTGGCGATGATATCCCTATTATCAAAGGCTCTGGTCTGCAAGCTCTGGAAGCAATGACCAAAAATCCCAAGACCCAACGAGGAGAAAATCCTTGGGTAGACAAAATCTATGAACTGATGGATGCTGTAGATTCTTACATCCCCACACCTGAGCGGGATGTTGATAAACCCTTCCTAATGGCTGTAGAAGACGTGTTCTCAATCACAGGTCGTGGTACTGTAGCCACTGGTCGGATTGAACGCGGTGTAGTCAAAGTTGGCGATAACGTTGAACTAGTAGGTATCAGAGATACTCGCGCTACTACAGTAACTGGAATTGAAATGTTCAAAAAGAGTCTTGAGCAAGGTATGGCTGGAGATAACGCTGGCGTACTACTCCGGGGTATCCAGAAGGCTGATATTGAACGGGGTATGGTAATTGCCAAACCAGGTTCAATTAAACCTCATAATGAATTTGAAGGTGAAGTGTACGTCCTCACAGAAAAAGAAGGTGGTCGCAAGACTCCATTTTTCGCTGGCTACCGTCCCCAGTTCTACGTGCGGACAACCGATGTAACTGGTACTATCAAAGCCTACACCTCCGATGAAGGCAAAGAAGTAGAAATGGTGATGCCAGGCGATCGCATCAAGATGACAGTAGAGTTGATCAACGCGATCGCAATTGAACAAGGAATGCGCTTCGCTATCCGCGAAGGTGGTCGCACCATCGGTGCTGGTGTCGTCTCCAAAATTATCAAGTAGCACCTTTTTGCTCATAACAAAGGAGCAGAGATGGTATGTATTTTGCCTCTCTGCTCCTTTCTCTTCCCTCTATATATAAGGTAATAGGTTACAGGCGACAGGTAATAGTTTTCTGTAACCTTTACCCTGTAACCTTTAACCTGTAAATACTCCCCTAATTACGCAGAACCTGGAAAATTAAAGATGGCAACTCTACAGCAGCAGAAGATTAGAATTCGCTTACAAGCCTTTGATAGGCGGTTATTAGATACATCTTGCGAGAAGATTGTAGACACGGCTAACCGCACCAATGCTACAGCCATAGGCCCTATTCCTTTACCAACAAAACGCCGGATCTATTGTGTGCTGCGATCGCCTCACGTAGATAAAGATTCACGAGAACACTTTGAAACCCGTACTCATCGCCGGATTATTGATATTTACCAGCCCTCTTCTAAGACTATTGATGCTCTGATGAAATTGGATCTACCATCGGGTGTAGATATCGAAGTCAAACTTTAATTTAGTCATTAGTCATTAGCAAAGGACAAATGACAAAAGACAAAGGACATTAGTATAAATTTTTACATAGCCCTGAAGAAATATATCTCAGGGCTTTTATTTAGCTAGGAAACAAATGATAGAATGTAGATAAAGTACGGGAAAAGCAGAGAAAAAGAAATTTTAAAGATTAAGTTTATCCCAAAGTAACAATGACATCATCTTCTAAAATTGCAGTTCGTGAACTACCTCTGTTCCCGTTACCGGAAGTAGTTCTGTTTCCTACTAGACCATTGCCTCTGCACATCTTTGAATTTCGCTACCGAATCATGATGAACACGATTTTGGAGAGTGATCGCAGGTTCGGTGTTTTGATGTTCGATCCAGTCAAAGGTACAATTGCAAACACTGGTTGCTGTGCCGAAATCATTCATCACCAACGGCTGCCAGATGATCGGATCAAGATGATGACTTTAGGGCAGCAAAGATTTCGTGTATTAGAGTATGTTCGTGAAAAGCCATATCGTGTTGGCTTAGTTGAGTGGATTGAAGACCAAACACCGACTAAAGATTTGCGACCTTTATCAACTGAAGTAGAACAACTATTGCGAGATGTTGTGCGTCTGTCAGCCAAATTAACCGAACAAAACATTGAATTACCAGAAGATTTGCCCGATCTACCAACAGAATTATCTTATTGGGTAGCCAGTAATCTTTATGGTGTCGCCGCAGAGCAGCAATTATTGTTAGAAATGCAAGATACTGTAACTCGTCTAGAGCGGGAAGCAGAAATTTTAACTTCTACTCGGAATCACTTGGCAGCTCGCGCTGTTCTCAAAGATACATTTAGTCAAAAGTGAGGAGTAGGGACGCGATTAACCCTTGTCTGTACAGTGAGGAGTTAGGAAGAAAAAACAAAAATAAAAGATTGACAACTTATAAATTATATTTCCTAGCTGATAACTGGTAAATCCTAAATGATAACTCTTAACTTCTTAAGTAATGGCGTTGATCGGTAAAACATTGTAAGCCCCAAGAATTTTTAAAATCTCTGTGTGGATAGTTAATTCGCCTAAAGCAGATTGCATTTGTGCTTCCTTCGCATCTGCTTCTAAATCCATGAAAAACAAGTATTCGCCTAGCGATCGCTTTGTCGGACGAGATTCAATCCGGCTGAGGTTAATCCCTCGTTGAGCAAATATTTGCAAAGGTTTGACCAATGCTCCGGGTGTGTTGGCAGGCATACTAAAAGCTAGCGATGTGTGACTGGCGCGTGTTGTTGATGCCCGGTATCTAGCTTCCGCTTCACCCTGACTTACTACCCAAAAACGAGTAAAGTTTTCTGGATTGTCGTTGATACCACTAGCAAGTATCGGCAGGTTGTAGAGTTGAGCTGCTCTACTAGAAGCGATCGCTGCCGTTGTTGTATCTTGCTGCAATCGCTGTAGTGCTTCGGTTGTAGAATTGCTGGGAATAATCTGTACAGTCGGGAGAAACCGCTCTAACCATCCCTGACATTGTGCCAAAGCTTGCGGGTGAGAGTAAACAGTTTTAATCCTATCTAAATTAGACGCACAGGAAATTAAGGTATGGGCAATGGGTAATACCAAAGCTAACTGAATACGCAAACTGTCTAACTGCCATAGTGTATCCATTGTTGTAGTCACACTCCCTTCAATAGAATTTTCCGCTGGCACAACAGCCAAGTGGACTTGACCATTAACAACCGCGTGCAGTGATTGGGAAATGCTGGGATAGGGGCATAATCTAGCTTCAGTTCCTGTACTTTTGCTCAACCAGTTGACATAAAAAACAGCTGCTTGTTCTGTGTAAGTGCCGGGAGGCCCTAAATGTGCGATCGATAAAGTCATACTTTTAGCCTTGAGTTGCGAGTTTAATGCCTAAACAAAGATTATGATATTTTGGTTTGGCAAATATATCCAACATTTACTCTTACTAAACACTGTTATCTCTAAAATTTACGCACTAAAGGGCTAGAAGGAAATATGTATCCAAGAAAACAAGTTATGGAAATCAGTCTTCTAGCAGATAGATTTCCTAGTAGTTTTTTTACTAAATCCCTCGGAAGATTTAAGAGCAATGATATTGTTTTCTACCCAAAATTACATGCACATTATTATTTTTGTGTCAATAGTTAAATCCTAATCTATATTTATTGAACTCAAGATAGAATGAGCGTAACAACTTTGTGTTAATGACGTATAGCTGATAAGCAACAATCGTTTTTATAATCAATAAATTTTGTACTTTTCTAATAATCAGAACTAAGTTGTTAAAAAATATTAAAATTAAGAAACAGATATTTTTATTAGCTCATGGCTACCCGGTTTACTGCCTCGCAATCGGTTGAAATCGCTGTTCCAGAGCAGCCAATTCCCATTCAGCACTACTTGCGTCAGCCTCAGCGTCTGGTTAAGGCTTTGGTTGACAATAGCCGGATTCAGCAACTTTCTGAGGAAGTATTTCGTTTGAAAATGCGTCCGCTGACTTTTATGTCACTAAGTATTCAACCTACTGTGGATATGAGAGTCTGGGCAGAATCAAATGGAACAATTTATTTGCGATCGCTAAACTGTGAAATTTTAGGTTTCGAGTATATTAACCAGCGCTTTGCTCTCAATTTAAAAGGCTATTTGTCTCCCAAAGAGTTTAGCACTGGCACACGCCTGCAAGGAAAAGCTGATTTAGAAGTAGTGGTGGATTTTCCACCGCCATTTTCCTTTACTCCTAAGCCGATTTTAGAAGCTACTGGCAATGGTTTGCTCAAAAGCGTGCTGTTGTCGGTCAAGCAACGGTTATTGAATCAACTTTTGACGGATTATTGCTACTGGGTGATATCACAAACCAAAGATAGATAACTTGACAGTGATAGTACTGAATTACCAATCTTGAATGCTGAGTAATTTGTATAACAAACAGTATTCAGGAGTCACTAGCCAGAATACCCTTTCAGGGTAGCAAGCTACAGAATTGAATTCTGTAATTAGTAGAAGGTCTGTAGCTTGCTTCCCACAGCTTATCCCCTACTAAACTAATTGATTCTGAATTCTTCTTCAATCACTCAACACTCAGACCTTTGATTTGGCAAGGACGAAAAGACTGACGATGCAGGGGAGAGGGTCCGTATTGTTGCAAAGCCAGCAAATGCCGCTGGCTACCATAACCCTTGTTACACTCCAGGTTGTACATAGGGTATTTTAATGCTAGACGCATTATCAAATCGTCACGCCAAACCTTAGCGACAATACTAGCAGAGGCAATAGCGAGCGATCGCTCGTCCCCTTTAACTATTGTTTGTTGCGGCAATAGCAAATCTTTGATTGACTGATTGCCGTCAATTAAGCAGAGCGCAGGCTGTACCTTTAACTTCAGCACAGCCCGCTTCATTGCTAACAACGTCGCTTGCAAAATATTTATCTTGTCAATTTCGTTAGTAGAAGCAAACCCAATTTTCCAATCTATAGCCAGCGCACAAATTTGCTGCGCTAGCTGAGTTCTCCGAGAAATAGACAACTTTTTACTGTCTTTGATTTTAGCTGCCATCAGTATTGGCAAAGCGGGATCTGGTAGGAGCACTGCTGCCGCCACCACAGGACCAAACAGAGCGCCTCGCCCTACTTCATCCACACCTGCAACCAACCCTGGAATATCTGACAAGGTAGAAAATTCTAGCCAAGTGGATTGTTCCAAAGGCGTTGGCGATGTTTCTACCATAAATTAAATTAATTATCCTCGGTCGCTGAAGAACGACGGCGGCGGCGACGGCTGGCTGTGGCGCTACTATTAGCTTCACTTTCATCTGCGATCTCTTTGGCCGCAGCAGCTTTTGCAGACAAGCGTCCCGAAGGATTCACAGTTAACTCCGATGGTAGTTCAGTTGTCTCTTCGATCAAAGATTTTTGTTCTGGCTCAATAACTTTTGGTGTCGGTATTTTGCTTGCAGTTATTTCAGGTGTTGCCTTTTGGGCAATAGTGATTATTTCAGGTGTTGATTTTTGGACAATAGTTGATTCTGAGGTTGATTCAATTGGGGTCGTTGGTTTTTGACCAGGCTGAATCACATTAATAATCACAGACTTGGTATTTTTAACCTCTTGCTCTAACTTCACTAAGGGAGATATTCCCATCAAGGCAAATATATCCTGTTCTTGGAGGCTCATTTCCACAGTTCTAATCTCCGGTGGTTCGACCACTGGTTTAACTGGTTCTGCCTTGATAATTTTAGTGCGCTCTACTCTTTCACTCCAGCCTGGTTTACCAAGGGTGGGTGAGGGAATTTCTGGCGCAACTCCTAGTTCTGGTTCTATATCCAGGTCTAAATCTGGCTCGTTAACAAAAGTCAGGGGACTGGGAACAATCCGAGCTTCATCTTTCCCGTTTAACCCATTAACACCAATTCGACTGCGGCGAGTCCGGGTACGGCGCTTATCATTAAGTTCTTGATAACTAGGATGATTGATTAGATTTAGGTTACTCAATTCCGAGTCGCCGTCAAATCCTTCCCCAAATCCATCGTATGTTTCTCGTGGTTCCGGGATACGGGCAGATGGCTGACGTGGTTCTCGGTGAGGCAAGGATACAAAACGTTCGCGCTCTGGTGTCTCTGTCGGTATCGGTAATCGGTTTTCGAGTTCTCCAGGTAGACGCACGGTATGTCCTAAACCGCCACAGGTGGGACAAGTTTCACCAAACAATTCATAAATATTTTGACCCTGACGTTTGCGGGTCAATTCTACTAAACCTAGTTCGGTAAGTTGGGCAATCTGGGGACGAGCTTTGTCTGCTTTGAGTGTTTTATTAAAGTGTTCGAGAACTTGTAGTTGGTCGCGTCGCGATTCCATATCGATAAAATCAACGACGATCACCCCAGCGATATTTCGCAGACGCAACTGGCGAGCGATTTCTGTTGCTGCTTCGCAGTTTGTCCACAAAACTGTTTCTCTAGCTGTTGCCGATCGCGTAAACGAACCTGAGTTAACATCGATTACGGTTAATGCTTCCGTCGGCTCAATGATAATGTAACCGCCAGAAGGTAGGTCTACCCTTGGTTTCAGGGCTTCTCTAATCGCAGCAGTGATGCGGAAGTACTCTAAAATTGGGGAGCGATCGCGATGATGGTCAATCAACAATCCCTGCGGTGTTTGACCGCCACTCCAATTCTGCAAGTACTGTTTGACGCGCTTCAAACCAGTACTGGAATCTACCACAATCCGATTGACATCCGCGCCGTACATATCCCGCAATACGCGCTGGATAAAGTCATCGTCTCGGTTGAGCAGCGCTGGAGCACGGGTGGAATGAGCTTCCTGCTGAATGGCCTCCCATTGCTTTTGCAGCAACTCCAAATCTTCCATAATCGCTTCTTCGGGTTTACCTTCTGCTTCTGTACGCACAAGCAAACCCATTCCCGCCGGCTTAACCAAAATCGCCAGCGCTCGTAAGCGATTGCGCTCACTTTCACTTTTAATCCGTCGGGATAAATTTACGCCCCTCCCGTATGGCATCAGTACTACGTAGCGTCCGGGTAAGGTAATGTTACCCGTGAGCCTGGGACCTTTTGTCCCCGTTGGCTCTTTCATTACTTGCACCAAAACTTTCTGTTGTGGTGCAAGTAGTTCTGTAATTGCCGCTGCGGTACGCTTGAGCTTCAATGGCCCCAAGTCAGTAACATGAATAAAACCGTTGCGCTCTGGGTCGCCAATATTGACAAAAGCCGCATCTATCCCAGGCAATACGTTTTCTACCACTCCTAAGTAGATATCACCTATTTGATGATGACCCGTAGCAACAACGAGTTCCTGTATTTGATCTTCAGAAAAAACCGCAGCAATTTGGTGCTGCTCCGCGATGATAATTTGTTTCGGCATTCAATTTCCTCAAAAATTGGCAGCACTTACAGGTTTGAGGTTTGTTGTATCAAGTCCGGTTAATTACTTAATAATTCCAAACTAATTGCGTCTTTGCATCAGTTTGAATTACCAGTGTTTTCTCGGTTTGATATTATACTTTCGCTGCACTCGCAACCCTCAAAAGGCGCTACTGATAATAAAAATCGCAAATCTGAGCTTCTAAGTTAAATAGCTATTGGCGCTCTTAAGAGCGTTTTTACGGCTGATTATTCCAGAACTGCTGCATATCGTTTAAGCTATTAAATCAACCACGAACGGTTGATTTGTGATGCAATACTCTCAAATCTTGAGAGTTCTGAGTTGAAGTTCTAAATCCTAAGTGAGCATTGTAACTCAGGATGTTTTCTTTGAGAGTAACCTACTGAATTCGTTAAGAAAAAGAAGCTATTTCTATTTTCCATTCCCTGGATTTATCTTAGGGTTATACTCAGCAGCCACAGTTGCTATCCTACCTTGAGCCGCTCTAAACTAAGACAAGCACCGCTTTGCGTGTCTCGCGAACGTCTACAAGTAGGCAGAACCGACAGCAGTTGTTTTAACTCTAAAAAAGTAATGCACTAGCTCTTGGGCACTACGTGGATTAGACATTCAGCAGTTGTTTAAAAAGCATGAATTTAGAGAAGCTGACCGAGCCTGCTGTTAGTTACTGATTCACAAGGTAGCTATATAGAGAGTGTGCATTCTTTAATCTGCTTTTTGTTTGTCTAGGATAAAATCCTAGAAGTTGCACTCTAATATCTTTGCTTTCGCCCCCTGAATACCAGGGTAGTGAACCAGCTAATTCAATGCAGCGCCAGAAAATTTCTCTTCACCCTATTCTAACGCAACCTTGCTAAAAATCAATTCCTGCGAGCTGCCATCTTAGGACAACTACTAGCAAGTTGCCATACAGGGATTATACCCCTAAAATTAGCCGATTGCGGTGGATGTGCAGGAGTTGAAATTCTACACCAGCCACTGTCTCTAGCATAAACAGGATTTGTTCGGGACGCAACAGCAAACCGTCTTGGCGATAGCTACCTAAATAACGGATTACAGATGACATAGATTCTGCAATGCTATTGTGGGTTTCTACTAATTCCAGTTCAAATAAGCGATCGCGCAGATTTATTAACTGGCTCTTGCCTGATTTAGTTGTTTGCTCGTACCAAAGTTCCTCTTTTGCTTTGATTGTATCAATCCAGGTTTGCCATTGTATAGGTGTTGTTTCTGCTAGTGTTGCTACAGTAATTAAATACTCTGCGGACTCTAGCAGTTGGGTAGCGGCACTAGCTTTTAAATCTATTTGCTCCACATTATATATAGGTATGTCTGTGGGCATTTCACGAGCCAACTTTCTGAAGAAAGTATCAACTTCCACTGGCACAGTTAACTCAAAATCTGCAATTTCACCGCTGCTAGTAGCCCCTAGAGCCAAAGCAGTTGCTAGAGAAATCCGTGGCATTGGGTGAAACCCACCAGTAAAAGCAATTGGTAAGCCGGATCGCCGCACAATTCGGTCAAACAGACGGATTAAATCAAGATGGCTCATTAAAGCCATATTACCTTGTTTCCCAAACCAAACTCGCAGTCTTTGCGCCTTAGTTGTGTTGGGGACAAATTCGCCAGCAAATTTTGGGATAACAGGTGATTGAATCACCACGTTATGCCCAAAATCAGTGCCACAGACGCCACAATGAGAACAACCTTCAAAAGAGCAGTCTGGTACAATTGCAGCTTCTAGAGCGCGTTGCAAGTCTTCTTGGAGCCACTTTTTGTCAATCCCGGTATCAATATGATCCCAAGGTAGGGGAATATCGAGGGAGTGGGGAGTGCTGAGTGAGATGTTCTCCTCTGCTTCTTTGCTCTTTTGCGCCTCTATATGAAACAAATTCCATTCGCCATTTTCTACTTGGCGGTATTTCCAATCTAAATCGGCTTGGGCGATCGCAGATCCCCAAGCGCTAAAAGCTCGATCTAAATTTTCATACCAGGAATCCATACCTGCACCCAATTCCCACGCCAGGCGGACTACTTTGCTCAAATTGCGATCGCCTCGTCCCACAAAATCTTCCATTGCCGAAATGCGGACATCGGTAAAATTTACCTTCACTGCCTTGATTCGGCGGAATTCTTGCCGCAACAGGTTTTGTTTGCGCTTAAATTCAGCGGTAGAAACTGAGTGCCACTGGAATGGTGTATGGGGCTTGGGCGTAAAGTTAGAAATCGTCAGGTTAAAGTTTAGGGGTTTTCTACCCTTACCTCGACATTCTCGCTGTAGCCAGCTTACCGTTTCGGCAATGCCTACAACGTCAGCATCGGTCTCACCTGGCAAGCCAATCATAAAATACAACTTGATTTTATCCCAGCCTTGCTCCCAAGCGGTTTTTACTCCCCGCAACAATTCTTCATTCGTCAACCCCTTATTCACAATGTCCCGCATCCGCTGAGTACCAGCTTCTGGAGCAAAAGTCAGTCCACCTTGGCGCGTACCTCCCAGAATATTGGCAATATTCTCATCAAATCTATCTACCCGTTGGCTTGGTAGAGTCAGAGAAATATTTTCATTTTTTAAGCGATTTTTGATTTCCATCCCCACTGCTGGTAGGGACAAATAATCAGAACAACTCAGAGATAGGAGAGAAAACTCATTGTAACCAGTTGCCCGCATACCCTGTTCAATTGCTTCTACAACCTTATCGGGTTCTACATCCCGTGCTGGTCGAGTCAGCATTCCTGGTTGACAGAAGCGACAGCCACGAGTGCAACCACGCCGAATCTCAATGGTCAAGCGGTCATGCACCGTTTCTACATAAGGAACTAACCCAATGGAATATGCTGGTATGGGAGTCGCAACCCGTCGCAGAATTCGCTTCGGCACATCTGGACGAAGAGGGTGAACTGAGCCATTCTCTGCCATATCGTAAAACCGAGGCACATATACGCCTGGTATCTGTGCCAAATCCAGTAACAGCTGTTCCCGACTTAATCCTGCTTGTTTGCCTTCTTCTAAAACCAAACTAATTTCTGGCAGCAGTTCTTCTCCATCTCCAAGGGCGATAAAGTCGAAGAAGTCAGCATAAGGCTCAGGATTTGATGTCGCTGTTTGCCCACCAGCAAAAATCAACGGAAAGTAAGACTGGGTATCGGTAGATTCCCTATTCCCCTGCCCCTCTGCTCCTCGGTCACTGAGCGTAGCCGAAGTGCTGCTCCCTTGCCTCTCTCGCCACGTCAAGGGAATTCCAGCCAAATCCAACATTTCGAGGATATTAGTTGCACCCAGCTCGTAACTGAGGCTAAAGCCTAAAATGTCGAATTCTCTTAGCGAGCGCTTTGACTCTACCGCAAACAATGGCGTATTAGTTTCGCGTAGTTTGGCTGCCAGGTCTTTTCCTGGGAGGTAGGCGCGATCGCACAATTGACGCGGTTGGGCATTCAAGATGTTATAAAGGATGATGTGCCCTAAATTAGATGCACCGACTTCATATACTTCTGGGTAGGTTAAAACCCAACGTATTGCTGTCGTATCCCAATCTTTGTGTACCGCTAACAGCTCGTTACCTAAGTAACGTGCTGGTTTTAAAATATCCGACGTTATTAATCTTTCAACTGCAACAACCACTGTGCTATCTTCTAGCTACCTTAATTACAGCTACCTAAACCCAACATTAGCATTGAATTAGGTCTTCTAACAGATTTTATCGTTGCAACTTACAACTCCTTTACATAAAGTCCACTTAATTATTGCCCGAACCTTTGTGCTTTTACATAAAGTTATATTTGAGCCGATTTGGTTTCAGCGTCTAATATTTCAAACACCCTATCGAGTTGCGTCAGTTCAAAAATCATTCTAATTTGTGGGCCAACAGCGCTAAGTTGGCAACTTCTTCCTAAAGTAAGAGCCAGCTTGTGTGTAGATAACAATGCCATCAACCCCGCGCTGTCTAACGATTCTACTGCTGCGAGGTCTACTACCAAGGTGGAAATACCATTTTGCGCCAACGCTGTAGCCATATCTCGTTCAAATTCCAAGGCGTTTGCAGCATTTAAGCACCCTTGGGGGCGAATGACTGCAATCTTGGGATAGTTAAGCACTGCCTGCATAGTTACATCCTATTAAGAATTTTGAAGCGTCAAACTAAGGATTATTTGAACATAAACTCTATTTTGTTGCATCGACCATACGTCTTAGCTCTCTTTGCTGAATCTTTATTGCTTTAGTATGTCTGTTTAAAGATTGTTATAATTCCAGGTTAAAATGTGTTTATATATACTTTTTTTTTATGTCACTTCAAAAAGAATCAACTATAGACGGCCATAAAGCAGACAAATTATCAGTAACTATGCTGAGAAACCTTGCTTAGTCTATCACTAAAGCTAATTTAACCAAGTTTTAACGTTAGGTTAAATCTGCAACTTTAGCGTTGCTGATGGTATACGGCAAAGTCATAGTGAATTATCTCTCTAACTAATTAAATTGTGATATATATCACTACTAAGTTAGTATTTGGATCGCTCTTTATACTGGGGTTAATCTGGGATTATTAGTGTCATATTACAGTTGGGTTATTACTTATGAGAACTCAGTACGCTATTCGTAAGTTGGTAGAAAAAGCTCTTGACATTAAAAAACTAACTCCTGAGATAGAGAATGAAATCAACTCAGAACTGACGGAACTAGGTTACATTTCTGATGTTGATTACGAAGCCTTAGAATTATTAATGGCAGAGATGGATGCTGGACGAATCCAGTTGGTTCCTAGCCTGGGATTTTAAAATAATTCATAATGACGCTTTCTAAGAACGCGAACAGCGTGTCGCAGACAGAAGTTCTGTGTAGCTTGCTTCTGTGTAAAGATACGAGGACTGCCTGAGGTAGTTCGTAATTAAATCTAGTAGGGGGATAAAAGGGCGGTATGATTAGCTAGTATTTTTCTATGAGATCGATTATTTAAATATTTAAAGTGGCGTAAACTGTGCTAAAAAACCTCTACATTGTGCATTCTATCGAAAATCGCCATACAGTTCGCTAAACGCCTAATAAAAATTCCTCCCAATCTGTTTGCTGAATTTGTCCACAAGCGGAATGAACTCGTTGCTAATACCAATTCTCTATGAAGATGCATAGAATAAAGCTTCATGGAACAGAGCTTCAAGGATAAAATCATAACAAGTCAAACAGGAGATTAACTCGGAAGACATTTGAGCTAACTCATGTTTAATCCGTTGGCGCAATTCCTCTAAATTTGAGAAATTCTCGCCCTTGAACTGACGTTTGATAAACTGCCATAATCTCTCAATCGGGTTGAGTTGAGGACTATGAGATGGTTGAAAAATAGGGATGATATTTTTAGGTCAAGACAACCCCAAGGCTTGATATGCAGAAGCTTGATCCATTTGCATGATTGCCATATCATCGCCTAGTTCTTGGGATAGGACATCAAGGAATTTCTGAAAATTCTCACTGTCCAGATGAGGATATGCTTGACAAAAATGCCATCCTGTCAATGGTTCAACTACTCCATACAGCCAGAATGCCTCTCTTGGCCACTGCACGCTGACTATTGGCTTGGTGCCACGAGCAGTAATCACTCGCCCAGTTTCGGTTTTCAACCCTAGCCTAGTCTCATCCTGGCACAGATAACGCAGTCTCTTTCCTTGACCTAAGAGGTTTTGCAAGGCGACAAAGGCGTGGGGAATGTTTTTTTAAACAGGTTCACAGCCTGTTCATCCTGTTGTTTGCTTACGGGTCGAGGTATTTTCAGTTTCGCCTGGAGTTGATAGCGTACCAGACGATAGACCGTCTTATATTTGACTTCTACGTTCCATTCCTGCTTGAGCCACTCTACAATTTCCCCATAGCTACCGAACCCTTGGGGAGATTTCAGTTTTTCCTCCAAGCGCGATCGCATTTCTAGTGTAATCTTGGGAACCGCTCCAGGTGATGTTTTCACCTCTAATAATTTCCCTAGTCCCCCCTGCCGATACTTTTGTAACCACCGTGTTACGGTTGAGCCATCTCTACCTAGTCTCTGGCTCAATTCTTGATGCTGTGTAACTTGTCCTGTTTTGATCCACCACAGAAGAAGCAATCGTTCTTTTTCTGCAGATGTCCGAGTCTTGCTAAGACTTTTGGACAAATACTCAGCACTCTCCGATATTTCTAGATTGAAAGGACGTGCCATTGTTTACTTCTAGTTTTGATTCTTTCCCGCCCTTTATTCTACAGTTCTATGCAGCCTCACATAGAATTGGTATTACTAGCTGCTTTTGGGCTACTCCGAGCAATATATTCACAAATTTCATCTAAATCTCGAATTGCTGATCTGAAAATGAATAATTACTCATTCAGCAGACTCCTCAGCAATTAGACGAATTTTTTCTTGTAATCTAGCAAATACAACTTCGCCGTCAGTTACTTGCCCTTTAGCAATTTGTTCAGTTCCCACAGCAATTTTCTGCTGTAATTCTTCAAGTCGCTGCTCTCTTTCTTGTAACAGTTTAAAGGCTTCATTGATGACCTCATCTGCATTAGTAAATCTACCAATTGCAAGCTGTGCTTGAATAAATTTATCTAGTTCTGGTTTAATTTGGATGTACATATTTTCTAGCTCTATATAATTAATATTCTTATCTAGATTCTAACAGCATTGCTTTCTCAACCGGTAACTAACCATCCCACAAATGCCGTAAGCGTTCAGGCGTAATAGCCTTTCCTGGCGACGACTACCGATGTGGTAAACCGCAATTGCATTTTGTAATTGCTACACATAACTATCGATATCGCTAACCCGCATTGACAGTTAGATTACAATCTAGGTATAGTTTCTCTGACTGGAGTTGTTCATCGGGTGATTCAATCCGATTCAATGACAAAGCATACCAGACAAGTATTACTTAGTGCGCTTAAGGTGGTTGTCTTATGCCTGACACTGTTACTACTATGCACAAGTAATAGTTGGGCGCAAATCACTGCTGACAGCAAAATTTCTCCTCTGATTGAGAAGCTGATAGATAACGATGCTCACATCAGAAGCCTTGCGGCAGATGCATTAGTTAATATCGGTTCCCCAGCAGTACCATCTCTGATTGAAGCTTTGAAAAATCAAGATAGTAATCTTCGCTGGCACGCCGCTTCGGTTTTAGGAGATTTGGGTGCAGAAGCAGCACCAGCAGTTCCATCGTTGATGGCGGCATTGCAAGATGAGGATGGACAAGTCCGTTTGTACGCCACCTTAGCTTTAGGAAATATTGGTACAGCAGCCAAAGCAGCAGTTCCATCGTTGATGGCGGCATTACAAGACAAGGAGCAATTCGTTCGCATTTATGTTCCTTCTGCACTCAGAAAAATTGGTGTAGAAGCGAAAGTAGCTGTCCCAGTATTAACTGCTGCCTTAAAAGATAAGAACCCCACTGTACGTTACAATTCTGCCTACGCTCTGGGTGCAATGGGTACAGAAGCAGTATCTTCTGTCCCTAATTTAATTGCCCTGTTGAATGATAACCAGTTTTACGTGCGTTTAGGTGCTATCAAAGGTTTAGGAGGAATAGCGGCAGGTTTCCAGGACAAAGCAAATGCTTTACCTACCTCCAAGTTGCAGAAAGTCATCTCAGACTTTGAAGAGGTATTGGCAACTATACAAAAATACAAAGATAAATTCACAGAGACGGACATTAGGCTGATACGTCGCCCTCTCAATGCCCTGAAAGCAGAAAAAGAAACTCGCCTCTTTGATAGAGTTCTGGAATCGCTATTTAAGCATAAATTACTCTTGGGAATTGCCGCCTACCTTATCTTATTGCCTTCTATTTGGTTAATTCTCTTGCGGGTAGCCCCTTTATGGTTGTTGAAAATTAACAACGCCCTCAAACCCTACACAGATTTTTCTCTCCCATTTATCAGTGTTAATGTACCTCTACGATATGTGCTATTTGTTGGCTGGTTTCATTACCATCCCAGAGTATTAGATGCGTGGGTAGCTAAATATATCAAAGCAGCCCGCGAACAATTTCCCAAAAAGGATACAGTTAGCAGTCGCGCCTGTTACATTCCCATTCCCGTTGTTCTGGATGGTACAACAGTTCCCCAACTGATGAATGAGAATTTGCGCTCAACTTTCGAGAAACAACGTAGCTGTCTAGTAATTGGTGGGGAAGGAGGTGTAGGTAAAACCAGTTTAGCGTGTCGAATCGCTGGATGGGCAATGGCTGAGGATGAAGACCAACAACTCTGCAAACATTTGATGTTACCTGTGCTGTTAGAAGAAGAATTTCGGGTAACTGAAGGTAAGTCGCCGCTTTTAGAAGCCATCAGAGGACAGTTGCAAGCTTTAATTGATGAGCCAGAGCCGATTTGTCAAGAATTAGTGTTACGTTTGTTAAGAAAGAAACGCATTCTAGTGATTGTAGACCGATTCTCAGAAATGAATGCCACTACACGAGAAGCAATTGAGCCGGAGTCGCCAGAGTTTCCGGTGAATGCGTTGGTGATTACTTCTAGAATTGAGGAAAAGCTAGGGCGGGTTAATAAGACGATAATTAAACCCTTGCGGATTGAGGCTAATAAACTATCGTCCTTTATGGAAGCTTATCTCATGCAGCGAGGTAAACGCGATCGCTTTACTGACCAGGAATTTTTTGACGCTTGTAACCGTCTTTCTCTGATGGTCGGTCAAAATAATATCACTGTTTTGCTAGCTAAACTTTATGCTGAACAGTTAATCGCTAGTAAAGACGTAACATCTAATATTTCTGCGTTGCCAGAGAATATTCCTAATTTGATGCTGGGTTATATCAATGAACTCAATCGTGATGTTACAGACGAACAATTCGATGACCGCACTGTTCATCAAATCGCCAAAACCATCGCCTGGGAATGCTTGCAGCAAAGTTATCAACCAGGAACCGCCAAGCGTGCAGATGCGGTTGCTGCATTAGCAAATTTGGGTATTGATGACCCGGAAGCACACCTCAATTATCTGGAAAAGCGCCTACACTTGATTCAAACTATCGGTTCTGCTAAAGACAGAATCCGTTTCTGTCTCGATCCTTTAGCTGAGTATCTTGCAGGTTGGTATTTAATAGAATTGTATGGGAATAACGATGGTAAATGGCGATCGCATTTTTTCAAAAAAGCAGACGATTTAGTTAAAACAGGCGCACCAGATGCCATCAAAGGCTTGTTGTTAGCAGTACGAGATTGCTACTTATCTGAGGTTCAAGGTAGTAAAGAAACGGACTTTGTACCCCAAAAATCGGGTAAACTAGCTGGGTTTACACCTTCAGTCAAAACACCAACTACTACTGTGCAAACACGAATACCATGAACGGCATTTTTCAATTTATTAAAATTTATCTGCATTCCCTCATCAGCCTTAATAATAAATCTTCAATTGCAGATTTTCGATGATTATAATTACTCGATCGGCACTCACTACTGTTTGCTAAGAGCGCCGATCGAGCGTACTATTCGATAGACTATAACTAAATCAAAATTAGTGATTGTTTTGATTTTGGGAATGGAAAGGACAACCACCTGTCGTTAATTTTTGAAGAAAGACATTATTATCAAAATAATGCTCTAAAGACTCAATCTTCAAATCATCAGTGACGCGAGCAATACTAACTCCGACGATTTCGATTGTTTCACCTGTGGGTGCATAGTCCTTATAAGAACCATTAAATGTTCCCCAATGTCGCCACTTAAAGGTATAGCAACCGCCAAGGCGGTTAAGCCATAAACTGGAAGTAGACCTTGATGAAAGCTCCAGTAGAACCTCTGGGAAACTGATACCCAAACCTTATAGTTATGACCTCCGGCAAAAAGTGATCCAAGCAATCTTGCTTGATGGCTTAAAAATTACTGAAGCAAGCCGTATATTTAACATTAGTCGTAACACTATTCGATTAT